>NZ_JACJEI010000040.1:0-39887 GCF_014163985.1 Pseudoalteromonas sp. SR41-4
AGGTGTTAGGTGTTAGGTGTTAGGTGTTAGGTAGAGATTAAACCAAGCACAGTGTTAGGGTTAAGAGTCGGCGGGGTTTAAAAACTCATGGCTAAAGCCATTTCCTACAGGGTGTAAATTTATCGTAGGAGCTGGCTTCAGCCGCGAAATGTTTAAATTAATTTTTTTATAAAAATATTAATAAACACGCGTCAGCAAGCTTAACGCCTACGGTGTTAAATTGTATTCTGGTGTTTAATTACGTGTAGGCGAATGGCTTGCCACCGCTAAAAGGTCAAAGATGTTAGGTATTGGGTGTTAGGTAGATATTAAGAGCAAAAAATTTAAGGTTGTATTTTATTAAATAAAAACTAAGCTCAAAATAAATTACTGTTAAGGATAATAGACATGATGAACTTTGAAAGCTTAGAAGTGTGGAAACGAGCTGCTCGTTTAAGTGCAGATATCTATAAAAATTCAACAATAACAAAAGATTTTGGTTTTCGAGATCAGTTAACACGTGCCGGATTGTCTGTACCTAGTAATATTGCTGAGGGAATGACACGAGATAGCGATAAAGAAAAAGTGCGCTTTTTAGATATTGCTCGTTCTTCTTTAGCTGAAGCTAGAACACAAATTTATATAGGTATTGATATAAACTATATTGATTCGAATATCGGTCAACTTTGGCTGTGTGAAACATCTGAGTTATCAAAAATGCTGTCGAGCTTAATCTCTAAAATTAAAGAACGAATCTGAGACGTTTAAATTGTTTAAGTTTTTTAATTACCCACACTGATTTTATAGTTATTTTTGATAAAACCTAAAACCTAAAACCTAAAACCTAACCCCCCCCCTCATTTTCCAATCTCAACATTCACCTCATCTCCTAGTACTTCTTTGTATTTTGCTGCTAGCGCATTTTTGGCGTTATCATCACCGTGCACTATTTTTATATGGCTGGGTTTTTTACGCATACCGGCTACAAATCTTATTAACCCCGCTTGATCTGCATGAGCACTGTAGCCGCTGATTGTGTGTACTGCTGCGTTAATGGTGATTTTATGGTCATTAATATGCACATAACCATTACTTGGTCCATAGGTTTGAATATCTCGGCCGAGCGTGCCACGGCCTTGGTAGCCAACAAAAATCACATCGGTAGTTTCATCAGGTAAAAATCGCTCTAGGTAATTCACAATTCGCCCGCCGGTGCACATGCCACTGGCGGCAAGAATAATTGCGGGTTGTTTGCGTTTGCTTAGGTAATTAATTACGGCAATATGCTCTTGGTGGCTGTCGATAGTATGCAACTGCGCAAAGTTTAATGGATGGCGGCCTTTGGCTAAGCGTTTTTTTGCTTCATCGTCCCAGAGGGTTTTAAATTTTCGATATTCTGTGGTGAAGTTAGCTGCCATAGGGGAGTCCACAATGACCTCTATGCTTTGCCATGGCGAATTTTTAGCTGCGTTGTGAATTATTTGCTCCAGTTCGTACAGTAACTCTTGCGTACGGCCAATGCTAAACGCTGGCACAAGTACAATGCCATTATCGGCAACGGCTTTTTCAATCACCTTTTTCAGTGTTTGCGTGCGTTCTTTTCGGCCTTGATGGTTTTTATCACCATAGGTTGACTCGATCACTAAAGTATCGGCTTTGTAAGGCGCTTTGGGGGAAGGCAGTAGCGGAGTATGCGGCGCTCCTAGGTCACCAGAAAATACTACGCGATGGGAATTTCCCTTGCTAGTTTTAGTTTTTATATCTATTTCAACATAGGCGGAGCCTAAAATATGCCCGGCACGCTGTAAGCGAGCTTTCGCGGTGGGCTTGTTGCTGGTGGTTGGTAAGTCAAACCAGCTATTAAATTCGATAGCGACAATACGCTTGGCAAGTAAGCTTAAACAGGCGTTAATAATTTTTTGATCTCGCGTTACCCCGACTTTAAGTGCATCTTCAATCACTAATGGCAATAGACTCGCCGATGCCTTCGAAGTAAAAATAGGGCCAGTGAAACCAGCAGCAAATAAGTAAGGTATGCGGCCAACGTGGTCAATATGACAATGCGTAACAATCAGCGCTGTGACAGTAGAGATATCAAAGTCGATAGCTAAACTTGGCCCTGCGTCTTCCCCTTGAAAAAGCCCACAGTCAATTAACACCGATGAGTGTTGATCATAATCCAACTGATGGCATGACCCCGTAACCCCATTCACCGCTCCATGATGGGTAATTTTCATGGTTGATCCTTGTTGATTAAATTATACAAATTAGAAACAAGGTTAGGATAAAAAATGTCAAATTAAAAGGTTGGAGGTATTAGGGAAGTGAATAGGTGCTAGGAAGACAAAGGTATTAGGTTTTAGGGAAGTGACTAGGACCTATAGCCTAAAACCTAGTTCCTATGTTTTAAATGTGGCTCGGTGTTTGTGCGTCAGCAAGCTCAACGTCTACGGGTGTTAAGGTTTGCCTCGATGTTAAATCACTTGTAGGCGAGTGGCTTGCCATCGCTAAAAGGTTAAAGGTGCTAGGAAGATAAAGGTGCTAGGGAAGTGACTAGGTGCTAGGAAGACAAAGGTACTAGGTGTTAGGTTTTAGGTAGAGATTAAACCAAGCACAGTGTTAGGGTTAAGAGTAGGCGGGGCTTTATGCCGCGGGTTTAAAAAAATCATGGCTAAAGCCATTTCCTACAGGGTGTAAATTTATCGTAGGGGCCGGCTTTAGCCGCGAAAGAGTTTAAAGGTGCTAGGCTTAACTTTACTTTCTCGGTGTAGCGCGAAGCGCCTCGGTGCTCTCGGTGGTAAAAATTGTTTAATTGATTTATTCATAAATGTGTTAACGAACACGCGTCAGCAAGCTCAACGCCTACGGTGTTAAGGTTCATCTCGGTGTTAAATCACTTATCGGCGAGTGGCTTGCCACCGCTAAAAGGTTAAAGGTGCTAGGAAGGCAAAGGTGCTAGGGAAGTGACTAGCACCTAGAGCCTAAAACCTAGCTCCTATGTTTTAAAGCGTAGGCGCGGCTTTATGCCGCGCGGTTGTATTGAACCATCAGTCATTAGATTTCAGGTGTAGCTAATCTCTGCCTTTAACCTAATACCTAATACCTAATACCTAGCACCTATTACCCCGTATCTTTCATTTCTCGAGGTAGCTTTAACCTTTGCATTCAATTAAACTCAGTTTCTTCAATGTAACTTTTGGTGTTTTGCATGGCTAAAGATAGATTCGCGCCAAAACCTTTAAACGATATTATGGCTGGCCTGAGTGGTCGATTGTCGTCGTATGCAGGTAAAAGCCAAGCATTAGATAAACAACAAACTTTGTTAAGTGAATTTTTGGGCGCTAATTTAGGTGGAAAATGTCGCGTTAGTAATTATCGCGATGGTACGCTGATGATTGAGGCGGTATCTGCACCTATAGCACTGCGTTTAAACTACTTAAAAATGGATATGCTGTCACACTTTCGTAGTGCCGGTATGGCAGAACTTGGGCAAATTAAAATTACCGCTAATCCACAAGCCAGCCAACGATTAAGTCCAAATAATGCGTTAAAAACAGCTAACGCCACTCCCGCGAATAAATTAGCGATGAGTGAACAAACCGCTGATTACCTTAATGCGATTGCACAAAGTGCACCACCGTCACTAAAAGAAAAGCTAGAGCGACTAGCGAGGCATGCTAAAAAATAAAGGTTTTAGGTGCTAGGAAGAAATAGGCGCTAGGAAAAGTTTACCATGTATATTTAGTTTGCAACTGTATTGAAGAACCTAGAACCTAGAACCTAGAACCTAGAACCTAGAACCTAGAACCTAGAACCTTATTTTTGAAAAGAATTTCTATAATGTAGAAATAATCCCGTGTGTAATGCCACCGAAAGGTGGCATTTTTTTGTCTGCAAGAAAGCAGCTGCGAGCTGGCGAGAGTAAAGTTAGCGAGGGTACGCTAATCGGCGCTAAAGCGCTCTCCTACGGGATGGTGCATGTGTGTATATTTCTTGTAGGAACAGGCTTCAGCCGTGATTGTGTTTAAGCTTAGGTTATACGCAACAGCTAATCGGCGCTAAAGCACTCTCCTACGAGTAATGCATGTGTATTGTATGTTGCTTGTAGGAATAGGCTTCAGCCGTGATTGTGTTTAGGCTTAGGTTATATGTAAAAGCTAATCGGCGCTAAAGCGCTCTCCTACGAGGTCATGTGTATATATTGTATGTTGCTTGTAGGAACAGGCTTCAGGTGTGATTGTGTTTAAGCTTAGGTTATATGCAACAGCTGATCGGCGCTAAAGCGCTCTCCTACGAGGTCATGTGTATATATTGTATGTTGCTTGTAGGAACAGGCTTCAGGTGTGATTGTGTTTAGGCTTAGGTTATATACAACAGCTAATCGGCGCTAAAGCGCTCACCTACGGGATAATGCATGTGTGTATATTTCTTGTAGGAACAGGCTTCAGCCATTATTTTTGGCTTGTGCTTAATATGAATTAATCAATAGGATGGAATTTTAAGAACGTATTTGATATTGAAATTAAGAAGGGAAAAGATGGGGCGATTGACGGGGCTTGAACCCGCGACAACCGGAATCACAATCCGGGGCTCTACCAACTGAGCTACAACCGCCACAACACACCTTGTTTGGTGTGGCGCGGATAATACATAAAATAATAAATCTTGTGAAGGGTTAAGAGCAAAAAAAGTGAAAAAAATTTAAAATTGAATATTTTTGTTCGTAAAGTAGTCAGAGAATGAATGTTTAAATCGTTTTTTATCTGGTTGGGTAAAATAAAAATTAACCCTAAAGATGTTCTTTTAAAGATAAATAGATTAATTAATTAAATAATAAATTGAAATCAGATATAATTTAACCAGCAAACTGCTTAATACTGAATATCAGGAGTGATAATGGATACAATACTTAACTGGATAAACGAAAACTCAGGTTTGATTTTGCATTATGGCATTCAAGCTGTAATTGCATTGGTGATCTTTTTACTGGGTGGTCGTGTTGCAAAATTTTGCTCTAACCTAACTGAAAAAGCATTCGACAAAAAGAAAGTAGATAAAGCTGTAGGTTCGTTCGTATCTAGCATTGTTTATGCCATCGTATTTATGGCAACAATCTTAATGGCATTGTCACAAATAGGCATAGAAACCACTTCATTTATCGCTATTTTAGGTGCTGCAGGCTTAGCAGTTGGCTTAGCACTTCAAGGTTCACTATCTAACTTCGCATCTGGCGTACTTATTATATTACTTCGTCCTTTCAAATCGGGTGATTATGTCGAAGCTGGCGGTAAAGCTGGTACAGTGAAAAAAATCGAAATTTTCTCTACTGAACTACGCACACCAGATAACAAAGTTATCATCATGCCAAACTCTAAAATTATGTCTGACTCAATTATTAATTACTCGCGCGAATCAACTCGCCGTATCGATCTAGTTATTGGTGTTGGTTACGATGCAGACTTACGCAAAGCAAAAGAAGTACTTAAATCAGTCCTAGATCAAGAGTCACGCATTCTTAAAGATCCAGCTTATAACGTATCAGTGTCAGAGCTTGCAGATTCAAGCGTAAACTTCATTGTGCGTCCTTGGGTTAACTCAGGCGATTACTGGCCAACTTATTGGTCTTTAATTGAGAACATTAAAATCGCATTAGATGATGCGGATATCACTATTCCATTTCCGCAAATGGATGTTCACCTTCACAAGCAAGATTAATCAACCAAACAAGTAGCAAAGGTTATTTTTTAATGAAATTAAAGCTTTTATCAATTTTAGTTGCAGCATCTGCTGCAACTAACGCATTCGCTGAAGATACTAAAACATGGGAAGTTACCAGTGAGCTAGGTGCAATTATTACCAGCGGTAATACAGAAACAACCACCCTTAAAGGCGGCATCAAGGCGTTACATAACTTAGAAAGCTGGAACAACGAGTATAAAATTAACGGTCTTTATAAAGAAGACGACGTTGAGAATGATGCTGGTATAAAAGAAACGCAACGTACTAACGAAAAATACTCGTTATCAGTACAAGGTAACTATAAGTTAAATGAAGAGCATGCGCATTTATATGTTTATGGTTCACACGTTTCTGATTACTTTGGTGCTTATCGTAGTGAGTCGGTTATTTCAGCGGGTTATGGTCAACGTTTATTAGACCGCTCTGACATGTGGTTAAATGCTGAAATTGGTCCTGGTTATAAGTACTTTCAATATCCTGATACGAGTACCGAAGTTGATGAAAATGGTAACTCTTTAGCGGGTGAGCGTGAAGGTGAGGTTATCGCTCTAGGTAAGCTTGATTATAATTGGCAAATTTCTGATAACGCAAAGCTTACTCAGTTAGTTTCAGTCGAATACGGTGATACCAACACTAAAACACGCTCAGAAACAGCGCTTTTAGCTAAAATCAACGGTTCATTACAAATGAAGGTTGCTTATAACATTACTAACAACTCAGTTGTTGCTGACGACAAAGAAAGCACAGACACAGAAACGTCGCTGACATTGGTTTACAGTTTTTAACAATTAAGCCTCGTTTAGTGACATTTAACTGTAATAAAGGGACGTAAGTCCCTTTTTTATTTGTTTGTAAATAATGTAGAATAGCCAATCTTTTGGCCGTTGTTCTAGGAAAAACCTACTTGTGATGCTTTTTAAACGATTTTTAATATTTTTTTTACTGCTAACGACTGCATCTGCATTTGCTTTCACTCCTACTGCATCGCAAATTGAACAATTTAAAAAGCTACCGAAAGCGCAGCAAGAAGCACTTGCTATGCAATATGGTGTTGATCTAACGAGTATCACTGGTAATCAATCATCACCTAGCGCAGCAGCAGAAGAACAACAAACTGTTTATCCGCGTCAAGAACAAGAAGAGCCAGTTTTAACAGACGAAGAACGCTTTGATCCACAAAGAGATGAAATCAAGCCTTTTGGTTACGAGTTATTCTCTGGTGAGCCTACGACCTTCATGCCAAGTGAAAATGCGGCTGTACCAGAAACATATTTAATTGGCCGCGGTGATCAACTAAAAATTAACTTTTATGGTAAAGAAAGTGAAAGCTACGAAGTTGTAGTGGATCGTGAAGGAAGAATTAATATACCTAACTTAAGCCCTGTCACCGTTGCTGGGCTTACATTTGGTGAAATAAAAGAACTTATTAAAGCTAAAGTTGAACAAGAAATTATAGGCGTAAAAGCGTTTGTATCTTTAGGTCAATTGCGCAGTATGCGTATTTTAGTGTTAGGTGAAGCATATAAGCCGGGTAGTTATAGCGTATCGTCGTTGACCACAGTATCGCATGCACTTTTTATTAGTGGTGGTGTATCAGACATTGCATCCTTACGTAATATTCAAGTAAAACGTGCTGGTAAAGTCATTGCAAACTTTGATCTGTATGAATTACTGATTAAAGGTGATAGTAGAAACGATATCACTTTAAAATCAGGCGATGTGGTTTTTGTTCCACCCGTAGGGGCCCAAGTTGCTGTTGAAGGGCTGGTTAAACGTCCTGCAATCTTTGAAATAAAAAATAATGAAACTGCCCAAGATATATTGAAAATGGCCGGTGGCTTAAAGCCAGAAGCGTATGCACAAAAAGCAATTATCGAGCGCTTTAATAATTACAATGCAAAAGAAATTTTATCAGTCGATTTTAGTGTTAACGATATCAACTATATTCCGCAAGATGGCGACAGAATCCGTTTTAATCCGGTAAGTTTACAGATTCAAAACTCAATTACCGTTATTGGTGCAGTAGCTCGCCCAGGAAGTTATCAATGGCATCAAGGTAAGCGTATTTCTGATGTATTTACGTCTGTTCGTGGTGATTTGTTACCACAAGCTGACCTTAGTTATGCTTTGTTAGTGCGTGAAATCAATATTGCAGGCGATATTGAGGTGTATCAATTTGATATTGCGCAAGCGATTGTAAAAGCAGCTGAACACGATTTAGAGTTGCAAGCAAATGACAAGTTATTAGTTTTTAGCCGCTTTGAAGCAAAAGAAGCTGAAGAGTTAGCGCTAACAAATATGGCACTGACCGAAAAACAACAGCAACAACAAATCAAAGTTGAGCAGTGGCATAAGTATCAAAAGAAAGAATTCGAAAAATACATAGGGGTTATTCAAAGTGAAGATCCTTTCAAAAAGCCTGATGACGGCGCCAATTTAACTATTGCTCAATTGGCCAAGCAAAGAAAAGCGGCTGAAGAGGCTGCTGAGCTTGCGCCTGAAGATTATTCAATCTTTAGTCGCTACAACATATTAAAACCAATCAAAGCTAAATTAAAACAGCAAGCTTCAGTAACTCAAGCCATGCAGTTAATTGAAATAAATGGTCACGTTGCTTACCCAGGTGTATATCCATTAACAGTAGGCGCTGAAGTTAACGAACTAATTATAGCCGCAGGTGGGTTACTTGAATCTGCTTATACAGAGCAAGCTGAAATTACCCGGTTATTAGCTGGTGATGCTTCTAAAGTCGAGCACATAAAGTTTAATTTACATAAAGCTATGCTAGGGGAACTTGGTGATAACCGAAAACTGCGAAGTAAAGATAGTTTAAATGTATTCTCAATCCCTAACTGGCAAGAAAATGTAAAAGTTGAGTTAAAAGGTGAAGTTAAATTCCCTGGAATTTATACAATTCGTCGTGGTGAAACATTGACTAACCTACTAGAGCGCGCAGGTGGGTTCTCAGAGTTTGCTGAAGAAAAGGCTGCGATTTTCACACGCGAGTCGATTCGTAAACAAGAGCAGCAGCAATTAACTAAGTTATCAGAAGAGTTACGTCGTGATCTTGCGCAAAAAAGCTTTGAGAAAGGCGCCAGAACGTTATCGTACGATGAGATGAACAAGTTACTTATCGACTTAGCAGATATAGAAGCGGTAGGGCGACTCGTTATTGATCTTCCTTTAATCGTTGAAGATAAACAAAAGCTGGTTCTGCAAGACGGCGATACTTTATATGTTCCAAGTAAGCGTGACTCTATCAGTGTAATAGGCGAAGTAAACTATGCCACATCTCACTTATTTAAACCGGGTATTTCATATAATGATTACATCGCCCTTAGTGGTGGTTTAAAAGAGCGCGCTGATGATGGGCGTATATACATTATTAAAGCCAATGGTTCAGTAAAAATTCCAAATTCAGGAAGTTGGTTTGCTGTCAATGATTCACAAATGCTAGAAGCTGGTGACACAATCGTTGTTCCATTAAATTCTGGTTATATGGATAACTTGACTCTATGGAGTACAGCAACACAGATCATTTATCAGCTAGGTGTAGCAGTTGCTGCTATTAGTAGTATTTAAGGTGCTGTATTTTTTATTTTCATTTATTGTTTCAAATACAGTAAATGGTGCCGTTAAAAGATCAATTAGGTTTTTTTAAATGAAATATTTATTTGCGATTGTTATTTCTTTTGTACTTATTGCGATCTTGTACCGACTTGTAAATTGGTTAGGGTTAGTTGATCGCCCATGTGAAAGAAAAAAACATGTAGGAAATATCCCTCTAATAGGGGGGCTTAGTATTTTTATTAGTTACTCAATTTCTATGTTGTTTTTCGCACCACCTTCTAATGAATTGTACCTATTTATAATTGCTTCTTCGTTAATGGTTTATATTGGTGTGCTAGATGATAAATATGATTTGTCGGTACGTTCTAGGTTGATAGGTCAGTTTATTATTTCATCGTTTCTGATTTATGGGCTAGGATTTTACATCGAAAACTTGGGAAACCTTTTCACGTTGGGTGATGTGCATTTGGGTGACGCTGGTATTATCTTTAGTTTCTTCCTAATTGTAGGTGCTATTAATGCGTTCAATATGATTGATGGGATTGATGGGCTGCTAGGAAGTATTTCGATCACAGCATTTGGTAGTCTAGCATTCCTTGGGTTTTATTATGATAATGCTTATTTATTTCAAGCTTGTGCGTTATTTATATGTTGTTTAATTCCTTTTTTGTTCGCTAATTTGGGGATCTTTCCTTGCACTAAAATAAAAGTGTTTATGGGTGATGCAGGCTCAATGCTTATAGGTTTTGCTTTGCTTTGGCTGTTTATACAAAATGTTGAACAACAAAACACAGATACATCTTATAGGCCGATTGTCGGTTTATATATTATAGGTTTGCCATTGATAGATATGATTGCTTTAATGTTCCGTAGAATTAAAAAAGGAAGGTCGCCATTTAAGGCTGATCGTGAGCATATACATCACATTTTTATAAAATCAGGGTTTACATCTCAACAAACCCTTTACCTACTTTGGTCTGGATCATTACTATTTGCGTTAATCGGTTTGTTATTAGAAGTTAATAATACGCCTGAAAGTTTAATGCTCTTCATTTTTGTAATAACTTTTATCGCTTATACATCAGTAATTATGTATGCATGGAAGTTTAGTCGTTTTATTAATAAGTTTAAAAGCAGAGTTGAAAGTTAATGCGCAATGAAATATCAAATGTCTTCGTTACCAATGAAATGAAAATAGCAGTAATTGGCTTAGGTTACGTAGGCCTTCCATTAGCAGTTGAGTTCGGTAAGAAATATCCGGTTTTAGGCTTTGACATTAACCAAAAGCGTGTTGATGAATTAGAAGCAGGTCATGATGCTACATTAGAAGTAAGTGATAACGAACTTGCTGACGTAAAAAATCTAACCTTCTCTTGCAACAAGCAAGATTTAGCAGAATGTAATGTTTATATAGTAACAGTACCGACACCTATTGATGAGAGTAATGCGCCAGATTTAACGCCATTACGTAAGGCATCAGAATTGTTAGGTGAATTTGTTAAACAAGGTGATGTGGTCATCTATGAATCTACAGTGTATCCCGGTGCAACCGAAGAAGTGTGTTTACCGATAATTGAAAAGGTATCAGGGCTCGTATTCAATCAAGACTTTTTTGCAGGATACTCACCAGAGCGTATTAATCCAGGTGATAAAGTAAATACACTAACAAAGATAATGAAAATTACTTCGGGCTCTACTCCTGAAGTTGGCGATTTTGTTAATAATTTATATGGCTCAATTATCACTGCAGGCACGCATTTAGCTGGCTCTATAAAAGTGGCAGAAGCTGCGAAGGTAATTGAGAATACGCAACGTGACTTAAATATCGCAATTATTAATGAATTTGCAAAGATATTTAACCGCCTTGGCATTGATACAGAAGAAGTATTAAATGCTGCGGGTACAAAGTGGAACTTCTTAAGGTTTAAACCCGGTCTAGTGGGGGGGCATTGTATTAGTGTTGACCCTTATTACTTAACTCATAAAGCGCAAGAGGTAGGGTACCGTCCCGAAGTCATTTTAGCGGGCCGTCGTATTAATGATGGTATGGGCGAGTATGTTGCAACTCAATTAGTAAAAAAACTTTCAAGCCAAAAGATTCACATCGATGAAGCGAAAGTGTTGGTATTAGGTTTTACCTTCAAAGGCGATTGCCCCGATGTACGTAATACAAAAATTATAGATATTGTAAATGAGCTTAATGATTTTAATATGAGTGTTGACGTTTATGACGGCTGGGCGAACCCTGCAGAAGTTGAGCATGAATACGGTCTGTCTCTAATTAGCTCATTAAAAGAAAATCACTACGATGGCATCGTGTTAGCGGTTGACCACAGTGAATTTAAAAAAATGGGCGTAGAAGTTATCCGTAAACTAGGTAAGGACAAGCACGTACTATACGATGTAAAACATGTATTTGGCCCTAAAGACTCAGACATTAGATTATAAGAAAGGATTTTAAGATGAAAAATTTCGCCCTTATTGGTGCCTCCGGTTACATTGCTCCACGCCACTTAAAAGCAATTAAAGAAACAGGTCACAACCTACTTGTCGCTATGGATATCAATGATTCAGTGGGTATTATGGACAGTCACTTTCCTGATGCTGAGTTTTTTACCGAATTTGAAGACTTTACCGCCTTTGTTGAAGACTGTGATATGAAAGGCCAAAAGCTTGATTATATCGCTATTTGTAGTCCTAACTACTTGCATGCACCGCACATGAAATATGCACTTAAAAATGGTATTGACGTAATTTGCGAAAAACCATTGGTACTGCACTCTGAAGATATGGATATTCTAAAAGAGTATGAAGAAAAATATGGCGCAAACGTAAACTCCATACTGCAATTAAGACTGCATCCGTCAATTATTGCCTTAAAAGAAAAAGTGGCTGCAGCCCCTGCGGATAAAGTCTTTGATGTTGACCTAACCTATATGACCTCGCGCGGTAAATGGTACATGAAATCATGGAAAGGTTTCGACCATAAATCGGGCGGTGTAGCGACTAATATCGGTGTGCACTTTTACGATATGCTGCATTTTATTTTTGGTGACCTGAAACATAATGAGGTTCATTTTAGAGATGAAAAAACATCTAGCGGCTACCTTGAGTATGAACGTGCACGCGTTAAATGGTTCTTATCTATTGATTCGAATAATTTACCTGAAAATGCGGTTAAGGGTGAAAAACTGACCTACCGTAGTATTACTATTAATGACGGTAATAATACTGAAGAGCTCGAGTTTTCAGGTGGCTTCACTGATTTACATACACAGAGTTATCAAAATATCTTAGCGGGTAACGGCTTTGGTATTGATGAAAACCGTGTCGCGATTGAAACGGTTGAAAAAATCCGTGAAATGCCAGTTGCAGAGGCAGGCAGCAAAGCGCATCCATTACTTTCAAAGGTATTATAATCATGAACTACCATGTGCATGAAAGCGCTATTGTTGATGCTGGCGCAAAAATAGGCAGTGACACACGTGTTTGGCATTTTGTGCATGTGTGTAGTGGCGCCCAAATTGGTGATAAATGCTCATTAGGGCAAAATGTATTTATAGGTAATAAAGTCACGATTGGTAATAACGTCAAAATACAAAATAACGTATCGGTTTACGATAACGTTCATATTGAAGACGATGTGTTTTGCGGGCCAAGCATGGTATTTACTAACGTGTATAACCCGCGTTCGTTCATTGAGCGAAAAACAGAATATCGTGATACCTTGGTAAAAAAAGGCGCGACACTGGGCGCTAATTGCACCATTGTATGTGGTGTAACAATTGGTGAGTATTCATTAGTGGGGGCGGGTGCCGTGATTAATAAAAATGTCCCCGCATTTGCATTGATGGTGGGCGTGCCTGCCAAACAAATCGGTTGGATAAGCAAGTATGGTGAGCAGTTGGATTTGCCCCTTACAGGTTATGCAAGCGCAACTTGTGAACACACCGGCGAGCAATATCAATTAGAAAATGATTTGGTCTCAATTAAATAATTTTAGAAGTTATCAAAATGCAATTTATAGATTTAGCTGCGCAATACCAATACTTAAAAACAAAAATAGACGCGCGAATTAAAACAGTGTTAGACCACGGCAAGTATATTATGGGGCCAGAAGTGCAAGAGCTTGAAGAAGAGCTTGCAAGCTACGTGGGTGTTAAACATGCAATCACATGCGCTAACGGCACCGATGCGTTAACACTTGCTATGATGGTGCTTGATATTAAAGCGGGCGATGCTGTTTTTTGCCCAACATTTACGTTTTTTGCCACAGCTGAGGTCATTGCTTACGAAGGTGCAACACCAGTATTTGTGGATTCAGATGAAGCCACATTCAACATTTGTCCAATAGACTTAGAAAAACGCATTCAAGCAACAATGGCAGAAGGTAAATTAACCCCAAAAGCGATTATAGCGGTTGACTTGTTTGGCTTGCCAGCGAACTACCTTGAAATTCAAAAAATTGCTGATAAATACAACCTAAAACTAATAGAAGATGCCGCACAAGGGTTTGGCGGTAGTATTGATGGTAAGCGTGCTGGTGGTTTTGGTGATATCGCCACAACCAGCTTTTTCCCAGCAAAGCCGCTGGGTTGTTACGGTGATGGTGGTGCTGTTTTTACAAATAATGATGAGTATGCAGAGCTATTAAAATCATACCGTGTACATGGTAAGGGAAAAGACAAGTACGATAACGTACGCATAGGTATGAATAGCCGCCTAGACACCATTCAAGCAGCGATATTACTTGAAAAGCTAGCAGCGTTCCCAACAGAGTTGATTAACCGTAACAAAGCTGCAGATAACTACGAGAAGGCATTGTCAGATACATATCAAACACCACAAGTACCAGAAGGCTATGTCAGCTCATGGGCGCAATACACGCTTGTATCTGCAAATCGTGATGCAGATATGGCGGCTTATAAAGAGCAAGGTATACCTACCATGATATATTATGGTACCTGTATGCACGAGCAAACCGCATTTAGGGAATTGGGGTATCAAGCTGGCGACTTTCCAATTGCTGAAAAGTTGGCAAAATCTGTGTTTAGCTTGCCAATGCACGGCTATTTATAGACTATCTAACTTGAGTGTTGAAAAGCTATGACTATCGAAAAAAAACTGCACGTATTAGTGATTCCATCCTGGTATCCAAAAGATGCAAATGATGCTAGAGGGAGCTTTTTTCGAGAGCAAGCCAAGGCTCTTCAGCGGCAAAATTTAAAAGTTGGTGTAATTACTCTGGAAATGAATGGTTTTAGCTCTTTAGCTAAGGGATATACCAGGCCTATGCTTGATGTTGAAATTGATGGCGGCCTTCCTACTTTCCGTTACTTTTATACTAATTTAATACCAAAACTAGATAAGTTGATCACAACTGGTTGGGTTAAAAGAGGGGAATATCTATTTAATCAATATGTGGCTAAATATGGTATGCCAGATATTATACATGCCCATTCGATATTTAAAGCAGGATTTTTAGCTGAATTTTTAAGTGAAAAATATAAATTGCCATTTGTATTAACTGAGCATAGTTCCGCTTTTGCGCGTAATTTAATTACGAGTAAACAAATACAAAGAAGTAAGACTATTATTAATTCAGCCAAAGCAATAATTGCTGTTAGTGAGGAATTTAAGACATTATTGGATAGTATTTATTTTACAAATAAGTGGGAATATATTCCAAATATTGTGAATGAAGAATTCTTTAATAAAGCTGAAAAAAACATAAACTACCATCATAATGATAAAACTACATTTCTAACAGTTTGCGCATTATTGGATAAGAAAAAAGTTGATATCCTGATCCGTGCTTTTTTTGAACTCCAAAAAAAATGCTCAGATGTTCAACTTAAAATTGGTGGTGATGGCCCAGAAATGTCAAATTTGTGTGCTCTAGTCAAGGAGTTAAAATTACAGCACTTAGTGACATTCTTAGGTAAACTTTCAAGAGAGCAAGTCAAAGATGAAATGCTACGCTCTGACATATTTGTACTACCAAGCGAATATGAAACCTTTGGGGTGGTTGTTATAGAGGCACTTGCTTCAGGTAAGCCTGTAGTAGCAACAAAGTGTGGCGGACCAGAGTCAATAATATCTGATGCTGTAGGACGTTTAGTTGCTGTAAATAATCCAATATTAATGTCGCAAGCGATGGAAGAGGTTTACCAAAAACTAGACAGTTACAATAGTGACTCGATACGGAATTATTGTTATGAGAAATTCAGTGAGAGTGCGGTCACGAGTAAAATTATTAATCGGTATACTGATATTTTGATTAACAATGGGTAAGAATAAGCTACTTGGTTATGCACTTGGCCCATTAGGCTCTGCGCTATTGGGTTTTATTAGCTTACCCATAGTAACAAAGTTCTACTCTGTTGAGGATGTCGGGAGAGTTAGTCTACTACATGTTGTTAGCAGCTTAATGGTACTACTATTTTGTTTGGGCTTGGACCAGGCTTATGTAAGGGAATATCACGAATCAGATAATAAGTTTCGCTTGTTTAAGTCTGTTACTTTACCTGGGCTACTATTAATGTTTTTGAGCTTACTGGCTGTCTATTCTTTTGATGGTAATGTAATAGCTAACTGGGTCTATTCTATTGAAGATAGCGCTTTATCTTTGCTGACTATAATTTGCTTTTTGTCAGCTTTTTTATCTAGGTTCTTGTCACTAATATTGCGAATGCAAGAGCGATCTTTTGCATACTCTATGAGCCAAGTACTACCTAAACTGTTCTTCATTTTTTTTATATTTTTGTCTTATTTCTTTTTAGAGCTCCTGGATTTTAAGGTGTTACTTTCAGCTCACATGCTGTCAATTATTTCTGTGCTGCTTATTTACACATGGAATACCCGATTTGAGTTAAAAGGTGCACTTAATGAAAAAATTAATAAAGAAGAGCTTATTTCGTTGTCTTATTTTGGCTTTCCACTTGTGTTTGCTGGCCTAGCATTTTGGGGGATGAAGGTCATAGATGTATTTTTCTTGCGCTGGTTGGCTGGTTTCACTGATTTAGGAGTTTATTCCGTAACTCTTAGTATTGCCGGAGGTGCAGCGCTCGTGGGCAGTATTTTTAACATTGTGTGGGCACCTCTCGTATATAAGTGGCAAAGTGAAAATAGAGTCGACTTTACTAAAATAGATAATGTTCTTGAGCACCTGCTTGCTGCAGTATATTTTTTGGTTGTTTTTTCAGGCTGTTTCGCCTGGATATTAATGTACTTATTGGACGGAAAAAGTTATGCGGCTGTTCAGTATTTACTAAGTATTTGTATATTAGCGCCTTTACTTTACACGCTTTCAGAGGTAACAGGTGTGGGGATTCAAATCGTTAAGAAGACAAAACTCTCAATGTATGCCTCTATTTTTGCATTAATAATTAATGCTATGGGGAACTATTTTTTAATTCCCAATCTAGGGGCTGCAGGTGCGGCTATATCTACGGCGCTATCATTTTTGGTGTTTTTTATTCTGCGTACAGAATTTTCTAACAAAGTATGGAGAAAAAGAGGCTATGGTAAAGTTTATTTAGTATTGTTTTTTTTGCTTATATTAACAGCATCTAATGCTTTTTTTGGAGCTGAATTACCTAGTTCTATCTGGTGGGCTTGTATAATTATTGGTTTTGTAGTTTTTAAAGAAAGTATTACAGAAGCAGCTAGATTTGTGTTGAAAAATAGAGCGATTTAAACCGTTTATAGAAAAATTAACTAATGGATGTTATGTAGTGAAAGTAGCTAATATTGTTTTAAATGATTTTACTAATGACAGTAGGGTTTTAAAAATATCCAAAACGCTGGGTAAGTCAGGGGCACATGTAACCGTATTTGCTATGCACAACGAAGGTCTAGCAGAGTTTTCAGAAGAAGAGTTTTTTACTACACAGAGAGTTAAACTTAGTTCACGCAAGTGGTCGAAGAGACGTATCATTCAAGTGGTAAAATATATTGAATTCATATTTCGTACTTTTAGCAGAACTAAGGGTTATGATCACATCCATTGTAATGACCTTAACTCTTTGCCTATTGGAGTGATGAGGAAGCTTGCTAGCTCAAAAGTTAAATTAATTTATGATGCTCATGAATATGAAACTGAGATGAATGGTGTACAAGGGATAGAGAAAAAAATTATCAAGGTTATGGAAAAGCTTTTAATAGGCTTTGCAGATAAGGTTATCACTGTAAGTGACTCTATAGCTGAAGAGTATGTAAGGCTCTATAATATTGAAAAGCCGCACCTTGTTTTAAACTGTCCTGCCTATATCGACGTTTCAAAAAATAATTTATTTAGAGATAATTTTGCGATTCATGCTGAACAAAAGATTTTTTTATATCAAGGTGCTCTGAACAAGGGACGTGGTATTGAAATCTTACTGGAAGCTTTCAAAAAGTTAAATGATAGTACAAAAGTTTTGGTTATCATGGGGTATGGTGAGCTAGAAAAAATAGTAAAACTTGAAGCGGATAATAGCCAAAACATCTTTTTTCAACCAGCGGTTAAGCCAGAAGTAGTTTTGAATTATACTTCTTCCGCTGATTTTGGCGTTTCATTCATTGAAGACTCATGCTTGAGTTACAGGTATTGTCTCCCTAATAAGATGTTCGAATATACCATGGCAGGTTTACCAGTCTTAGTGTCTAATTTAGTTGAAATGAAGAAGTTCGTCGAAGAACACTCTGTGGGTGTTGTATCTGATGAAAATACAGTGAATGGGTTTTATGATGCATTTAGTAAAATAGAAGAATTTGATTACGAATCTTTAAAAAGTAATTTGAAAAAAGTTAGAAAAAGTTATTGTTGGGAGTCTCAAGAGGTCGAACTTTTGAAAGCTTATAAAGAGTTAGTCTAGATAATGAAAATAACCCATAAAAACCTTTGGTAATATAAATGAATACACATACTGATAATAATAGCGACGTGGATATCTCCAAGTTTATTAATACGCTTTTAAAACAAAAGTGGTACATTTTTTTTGCAACTGCTATCGCAGTTGCGATTGGCCTTTATCACGTACTGAATCTACCTAATTATTATACCTCTAGCGTGGTCTTGGTATCTGAAAAAAGTGAAGATAGTGTCGGAAGTGGTTTAGGGAAGTTAACTAGTTTAGCTGGTATATCAATGCCTAGATCTGGTGCTGATAAGCTTTCAATAGCCATTAAATTATTGGAAAGTAGAAATTTCATAGGTAAATTCTTTGAGGAAAATAAATTAGAGGCTGATTTTTTCGCGGTCAAAGAATGGGATCAAACTAGTAACAGTCTAGTTTATAACTCTGAAGTTTATAAAGATGGTAAATGGTTAAGAAAAGAGAGTGCTTTAAAATCAAGTAAGCCAACTTACAAGGAACTTACTGAACGCTTTATAAATAATAATTTGGTGTATAAACAAGATAAAGAGTCTGGCTTTATGTCTATTTCAGTTACTCACTATTCTCCATATATAGCTAGAGATACACTTGAAAGTTTAGTCAATTTTATTAACGAAGAGTCTAGACTTAAAGCAATAAACACGTCAAATAAAAAAATAGAGTATCTAGCTGATGCAATCCAACGTACAGAGAATGCCAGCATGAAATCAGCATTTTACGATATGTTGTTATTAGAAGAAAAAGATAAAATGCTTGCCTCAGTTAATTCTGAGTATGTATTCACAGTCCTTGACCCTGCATTTTTACCATCAGATAAGGCAGGACCCAAAAGGCTTATTATATTAATAATGTTTGCTTTTGTAGGTGGAGTCATTGGTACATTAATAGCACTTCTCAAAGAGTTTTTCTTCAAAGGAAAGAGCAATGAAGAGAGTTGATTACTTTTCTTTAATTGACTTTATGAACAGCCCAGGAGTAGCAAATAAGTTAGTTAACACTGTAGAGGCATTTAACAAGTCTGGTTATGATGCTAATAGTTACTTTTTCCCTTTATCAGTAAAAGGCGGGCTTAAAATGTTAGTGGCAGCCAGTAAAAGTAAGGCTGACTTTATTATAATTAGGTACTCGCTGATTTTTGCGCCATTGCTTTTCTTTGTAATATGTTACTTAAGAATGAGCGGAAAAAAAGTAGTTGTGGATGTCCCTACACCAAGAACTGTGGTGGCGAAAGAAACTCTTCATGCAAAAAAAAAGAGTATCCTTAATATTTTCAAATTCGTAGTATTAATCCTATCGGGATCATGGGTACTTTGGCCTGCAAATAGAGTGATTCAGTATTCAACAGAATCTACATGGTTCTCGTTTGGTTTATTATCTAAAACAAAGAAAATGGGTAATGGTATAATAGTTGAAAATATGCCCTTATCTGAATCTAAGTGGGATGGCAAACAGCCTATAGAGATTATTTCAGTTGCACTTATAGCGTATTGGCATGGCTACGATCGATTAATAAGAGCTATGCACGAGTTAGAAAAAATAAAACCAAATATGTTTAACTTGACTATTGTAGGAGATGGTGAAGAGCTTGAGGCTTTAAAAAAGTTAGTATTAGAGCTTAAATTGTCAAACATTAGGTTTACTGGAATGTTAGATCACAACGGTTTAAATAAAGAATTCAGTAAAGCACATATTGGTGTTTCTAGCTTAGGGCTGCATAGAAAAGGGCTATATGAAGCCGCGGATCTTAAGACTAGAGAGTATGCTGCGAGAGGCTTAATGATATTAGGAGCTGGGGAAGATATAGATTTTTCAGATGAAATAGAATTTAGGTTAAAGGTACCTTGTGATGAAACCATAGAGCCGATAATTGATGCCCTTCAAGGAATAACCCTAGATACTATCGTAAGCAAAGAAAAAGTGAGAACGTTTGCATTAGAAAGGTTATCTATGGAAGTTAAAGTCAAAGAAATGCTCTTAAGGTTGTCATGAAGTTAACAAAGCCACTTTGGTTAGGTGAAAGCTATAAATTATTAACTTCAATGGTTTTTTTAATATGCTTCCTACTTTCATTATCATTCTATGTGATGGGGGTTGAGTTATATTTCACTCTTGTCTTTGATTTACTAATATTTTCTAGCGTATTATTGTTTAAAACAACTCGTTTGTTTTCAGTACTTATTGTTTTACTACTATCCTATATTCTCTACCATATTTTTTATGTTTATTATTATTTTAGTGCCGCACACCTTAGGGATTTGTTTCTATCTCTTAAATTTACTCTTTATTTTCTTGTGTTGTGCAGCATTTTTAAAAGGGAAATTATAACAAAAGAGTATTTTTCTTTTGGCTTTTCAGCTTTATTGGCTTTCTTCTTTGTAAAGTATACTGTTGCTCACTTAATGGGTGACAGCCGGCCGCCACTTTATACCGAAAATAACTTTGAAATGTGCTTTCTGTCAGTGCTTTATTTAGTTTATGTTTATTTAGGCAAGTCAAATAGCTGGAAGTTTATTTTATTTTCATCTGTTATTTTATTGTCTGGTTCAAGATCTGCAATTATTTGTTTGTTATTGTTGTATCTATACCAGTTTAGGCCTTTTTATAAAATAAGTATTACTCAACTATTGAAACTTTTGGCGCTATTCATCATTGGCGCCTTAACCTTGATGGTAATAATGTCACGAATGACAGCCGGAGGACTAGAAGAAGTAGATAGGTATATATTTTTAATGGTTTTTTTTGATAACATATCCGATTGGGGGGTAAAAGAGTATCTTGTTGGTAACTCCCCTTTAACGCCGTTATCATCCTCATCATGCTTGCAATTGAGTTACTATCAGAGCTTATTTTCTAAAGTAAGTGATGGTGTTTGTTATCCTTTGATATTGCACCTTTTTTGGTTAAGAATTTTCATGGAACATGGATTGGTAGCAATTATTGTAACATTCTTATTACTTGTGTCGATTTTAAAACAAAAAGGTCTTGATACTAGAGGCTCAATTTTTATTTTAGCATTAATTTCAGTTAATGGACTTTCAGTGTCGGCATTCAGTAGTTCAATAATATTTTTCTCTTTAATTATTATTGCCTTAATGAAACCTTTTAGCGAGATTGAAACACAAAGTTAATTTCACTTTTAGTGGGGTGGAGCCCTTTGTTATATTGGTTGTAACCTTGTTAATCTTAAATACACTTAGACATAAGAGTTGGGTATCTAAATGAAATATGTCGAAAACGATTTAGACAAAAAAATAGTTTCTAAAAATGTATGGAAAAAAAAGCTTGAAGAAATATACATTACGGCTGAACGAGGAAAAATAATAGCGACTTTCGTAAATCCTTTCTCTTATTCACTTTTATTAGAAAAACCAGAACTAATAAAGCAGTTCAATTTGATATTTTCTGATGGTTCTTTACATACAAAACTACACAACTTATTTTGCGAAAATAAAATAGATAGAGTTAGTTTTGATTTATCTTCTATAGCTAAAGATACTTTGCTAAGAGCCCAAGAACAACAGCTAAAAGTTGCATTTATTGGTGGGAAACCAGAGCATGCAGATGTTTTACCTACTAAGTTACTTGCTCTTTTTCCTAATTTAGTTATTTCCTATTGTAGGAATGGTTATTTTCACTCTGAAGGTGAGAAACAATATTGCTTTACAGAGCTAGAAAATTCTACACCTGATATAATTATTGTCGGTATGGGAACCCCTCTTCAAGAAAATTTTCTATTACAATGTGTTGAAAGAGTTAAATCCGCAAGAGAGTTTTACACTTGTGGTGGATTTTTAGAGCAAACCGCAACTAAGGGAGATTATTATCATCCTTTAGTAAAAAAATTAGGCTTACGCTGGTTACAAAGAGCAATTATGCATAAACATGTTCGTGAGCGCTTAATTCATGATTACCCGAGATTTATAGTTAAATACTGTCTGTCCCACTTTAAATAGCAATGAACCCCATTAAACATGAAAAGTTTTAATGGGGTTTTTTATAGACACTACCCTAATTAAGCACGTATACCCAAGCCACCTCAAGATGCAGAATTCAGCGTTTCACAGGTGCTTAATATCAAGGCGTTACTTTGCAAGAATGGCAGTCCCTTTTAAGAAGTAACAACGATGAGGTATGTGCCTGTGAAACGCCCAACGGGTTGGTTTAAAAGCGATTTATACTGCGTTATTGATTTTAATAATAGAACCACTATTACTTGCAATCAATGCCTTGCCTAAATCGCTTTTAATTCCAACTGAAACTTGCAACTTGAGGTGGTTTGGGTATAAAATCCCCACCGTCTGAAATAATGACAACAAGGTCTCAGGCAAAAAGTCAGTATTTTAGGGATTGATATGGATAGTTGGTACTTATTATTTTGTAAATCAAGGCAAGAAGCTCGTGCCCAAGTTAATTTACAAAACCAAGGGATTGAAGCTTTTTTTCCTCAGCTACAAAAACAACAGCTAATTAAAGGTCGTCGTACTTTTAAGCAATCTGCTGTGTTTCCTAATTATTTATTTGTTCGCTTAAATCCTCAAACCGGTAACTTTGCTGCGGTAAAAAACACCCGTGGTATAAGTGGTTTTGTGTCGTATGGTGCATCGTATCAATTAGTACCTGATCAACTAATCAAAGAATTAAAAAATTTCGAGCTAACGCAAGATAATAATAGCTTACCGGAACCCGGTGATTTAGTGTGTCTAAATAATGGCTCGTTTAAAGACGTACAAGCAATATTTAAAGAGCCCGACGGCGATATGCGCAGTATATTGTTAGTCAACCTACTCAATAAACAAATAGAAATGAGCGTAGATAACTGCGACGTAAGAAAAGTAGGTTAAAAGTTTTAAGTTAAAGGTTAAAGGCACTAGGAAAACAAAGGTACTAGGTACTAGGTACTAGGTGTTAGGTTTTAGGTAGAGATTAAGCCAAGCACAGTGTTAGGGTTAAGAGTAGGCGGGGTTTTATGCCGCGCAGGTAAATATTTTGTAGCAGCGGGGTTACCCCGCGTCTAAAACCTAAAATTAGAAATAAATCAGAACGTAGGAACTGTAACCTAGGGGCGGAAGCGTGTCCGAAGGACTAGACAAGTAAAAGATTTTTAGTGATTTATTCACAAAGAGGACAAGAGAGCGCTGCGCTAAAGAGTAAGATATAAATAGATATGTTTTCTCATTTACCCTCATTGCCTTCTCTTTGTGTAAAATGGTCTTGTTAGCGGGGTTATGTCGCGAAAGGTTTTCGTAGGAGCCGGCTTTAGCCGCGAATGGTTTCTCAGTGCAGCAAAGCGACTCGGTGCCCTCGGTGGTAAAAATTGTTTTGTGCGTGGGTTTATCTCGAGCGAAAGATTTAAGTGATTTATTCCCAAAGAAGTTAAAAGAGCGCTGTGCTAAAGAGTAAGATATAAATAGGTATGTTTTCTCATTTACCCTCATTGTCTTCTCTTTGTGCAAAAATGGTTTTGTAGGCGAGTGGCTTGCCACCGCGAATGTTTACTCAGTGCTCGGTGATAAAAATGGTTTTCGTAGGAGCCGGCTTTAGCCGCGAAAGGTTTGATCTTTCATCTTTAGCTTTAAAACTGATTAACCTAGAACCTAGAACCTAGAACCTAGAACCTAGAACCTAGAACACTAAATTAACAAAAAAGTTAACTGCTTGCACAGTAAACGTGCAACCAACCTTGCGAAGCAAAGGTAGCCATGCTTTAATTAGCCAGCAAAAAATAACAGCAATATATTTAAAAATAAGCTGAAAGTTATAGAATTTAATATTATTTTGGGAATAAACAATGGCGCTAAGCTGTAAAACACTTGTAGCATCACTCACGTTGCTAACAATGACAGGTTGTACAATCATCCCCGGTAGCCATTTCGAAGGAATCGAATCGGGTGAACAAACAAAAAACCTTGAACAAGACCTTGAAAAAGTAAATATTCAAATTATTGACTCATCTTTAATTTATCAGCAAAACCAATCGCGTAAAAAAACTAAGCCACCTTCGAGCCTTGATGGTTTAAATGTTAGTGATTACGAATACATACTTGGTGTAGGTGATGTACTTACCATTGGTGTATGGGATCACCCAGAATTGACCATTCCAGCAGCTGTGCAACGTACCGCAGAGTTTGATGGCTTTCGCGTGCAAGCAGATGGTACCATTACCTACGCCTATGCACCCAATATTCAGGCAGCAGGTAAAACAGTACAGCAAGTACACAGCGAATTGGTGAAGCGTTTAAGCCGAGTGATTGAAGACCCGCAAGTTGATATAAAAGTGGTTGGTTTTCGTAGCCAAAAAGCGTATGTAACTGGCGAAGTAAAACAACCAGGTATATTACCTGTTACAGAAATTCCACTCACATTGATTGATGCCTTAAACCAAGCAGGTGGTTTAACTGCAGCTGCCGATTGGCGCACGGTTACTTTTACTCGCGGCGACAAAACTGAAGTTATTAAACTTGATGATTTTTATGCCCATGGCGATATTTCGCAAAACCGTTTGTTACAACATGGCGATATAGTGCATGTAAACCGTAATGACTTACAGCGTGTTTTTGTATTAGGTGATGTTAAAAAAGCAGGCTCTGTTGATGTTAATCGTTATGGTTTAAATCTTGCTGAAGCACTCAGTAATTCAGGTGGTTTAAACGAAAACACCGCCGATGCTAACGGCGTGTTTGTACTGCGTAAACGTAACCTTGAAACTGACGGTGTTATTGCCGATGTATACCAGTTGCATGCAAAAAATGTTGCAGCACTAGTGTTAGCAGAGCAATTTGAATTGCAACCACACGATATTGTATATGTAACATCGGCACCGCTTGCTCGCTGGAACCGTGTAATAAGTTTATTATTACCGTCAATCGCGACAGTTGATTCAATTGATGGCTTAACAGCAACAAACTAAGGATAACGATGTTTGATTCTATCTTAGTGGTGTGCGCTGGTAATATATGCCGCAGTCCAACCGCTGAATACGTATTAAAGAGTAAGCTAGCCGGTAAAAATGTTAAAGTATCCTCTGCGGGTTTAACGGCACTAGAAGGCAAAGCCGCTGATGTGACAGCAAAGCAAATTGCTGCAACTTATGGTATAAATATGGATGAGCACCAAGGTCGGCAGTTAACATCAAGCCTAGTTGCGCAAAATAGCGTTATTTTAGTGATGGAGCAACGCCACTTAACTGACCTGTGTAGCCGCTACCCAGAAGCGCGCGGTAAAACCTTTTTACTCGGTAAATGGCTAGGTGATAAAGAAATACCTGATCCATATAGGCAGAGTCTTGAAGCGTTTCAACACGTTTATGCATTAATCGACAGCGCCTGTAGCGCTTGGCAAAAGTATTTATAAGGATAGGCTAGTACATGAATGCTCAGCCCTCTGCGTTAGCAGCAAACAAACAAAATAGACAAGACACACAAGCAGGTCAAGAAATTGACCTTATGGCGCTGTTAGGCGCTTTGATAGATCGTAAATATTTTATAATCGCCTTAACAACAGTGTTTATGGTTGTGGGTGTGATTTATGCGGTATTTTCGACCCCGGTATACCAAGCTACTGCGATGATCCAAGTAGAAGAAAGCGGTGGCTCAGTCCCTGGTTTTGACGATATGTCGGGCATGTTTGAAAGTACCTCAGCTGCGGTAACAGAGATCGAACTACTTAAATCACGCTCAGTCATTGGTGAAGCAGTAGATACATTAAAGCTTGATGTAATAGCAGAGCCTAAATTATTCCCGTTTATAGGCAGCCGTGCTTTTCGTAAATTCAGCCCAATGAATGAAGGTGAGCTTGCCGAGCCTAGTTTTGGTGCTAGTTCATACGCTTGGGGTGGTGAGAGTATTGATGTATTTAGGTTTGATGTACCACGGTCTGCTGTAGGTAGCGAGTTTATACTTGTAGCGCAAGAAAATAATGCTGTGACATTGTTAAATGACGGAGGGGAAAAAATACTAACAGGTAAGGTTGGCCAAGAGCTAACCAACGGTAAATTTAACTTAACGATACGTGGTCTAAATGCCCGTGCCGGTACTGAATTTACAATACTACGTAAAGATCGCTTAAATACCATTCTAGATTTACAAGCTGCGATTGGTGCCAGCGAAAAAGGTAAAGATTCAGGTATCATTAACTTGAACCTACAGAGCGAGAAGCCACATTATGCTGAAAAAGTACTTGATAAAGTAGCGGGTATTTATGTACGCCGTAACGTAGAGCGTAATTCAGCCGAAGCACAAAAATCCCTTGAGTTTTTAGAAGTACAACTACCTGAGATTAAAAAACAGTTAGAATTTGCCGAACAACGTTTTAACGATTACCAAATTAAACGTCAGTCAATCAATATTACTCTTGAAACACAAGGCATATTAGAGCAAGTAGTTAAACTTGAAACTAAACTACAAGAGCTTGAGTTAAAACGCCTTGAAATGAGTCGCAAGTTTAAAAAAGATCACCCAACTTACCAAGGCTTAATTGAGCAAATTAGCGCGGTTAATGAACAGAAAAAAGAACTGGTTGGTGAAGTAGGTAACCTACCAGAGACTCAACAAGAGTTACTGCGCCTAAAACGCGATGTAGAAGTAAGCAACCAAATTTATACGCTTTTACTAAGCAAAACCCAAGAGCTTGATATAGTGCGTGCAGGCACGGTAGGTAACGTACGTATTATTGATTTTGCGGAGGTGAATACCTCAAAGCCGGTTAAGCCTAAAAAAGCCTTGATAGTAGTGATGGCCACTATGCTAGGGGGCATGTTAGCTGTTGCAATTGTGCTGGTGCAAAAAGCCATGCATAAAGGCGTCGAAGATCCAAATGAGATTGAGGCAATTGGTTTACCAGTATACGCCAGTGTACCGTACTCAGATTACCAAGAAAAACTAGCTGGTTTTGGAGCACGTAAAGCTAAAAATAAACCCAAATCGATACTTGCGCTTGATAACCCCGCAGACTTATCAATAGAGGCACTGCGTAGCTTACGTACTAGTTTACACTTTGCGATGATGGAAGCTAAGAATAACCTTATTGCAATTTCCGGCCCAAGCCCGGGTGTAGGTAAATCATTTGTATCAGTTAACTTAGCCGCAGTATTAGCACAAAGCGGTAAAAAAGTATTGATAATCGATGCCGATATGCGAAAAGGCTACTTACAAACCCAGTTTGGCTTAAAGTGGGATGATGGCTTAAGTGATTACCTGTCAGGGCGTTTAAACCTTGAGCAAATAACTAAGCAAACGCAGGTTGAAGGCTTAAGTGTAATTACTCGCGGGCAAATACCGCCAAACCCATCAGAATTACTTATGCACAGTAACTTTAGCAAGTTGGTTACAGAGGTAAGCGCAGCATACGATATAGTAATTGTAGATACACCACCAATTTTAGCGGTAACCGATCCGGCAATAGTTAGTGCTCATACAGGTACTACCTTATTAGTAGCGCGTTTTGGCCAAAACCATATTAAAGAAATTGAGCTAACCTGTAATCGCTTTGAACAAAATGGTACAGATGTAAAAGGCGTAGTATTTAATGGCGTAGTTAAAAAAGCTAGTAATGCTTATGGCTATTACGGTTATTACAACTACGAGTATAAATCGGATAAGTAAAAAGTAAGTCGTGCCTCAGGACAATAAAAATAGTAGACAATTTATAATTAAATTTTGAATAAAAATTACAGAATGGAGTGGCTGATGAGCCTAAAAGTAATTTCACTTAATGATGATCAAAGTAACATGGATGATTCTTTTGGCCTGGGGTCATTTCAATTGAAAGAGCATTTTAAATCCAAAAAAGAAGTGCTATCGCAAGCTACAATATTTGTGTACTGTCCGCCTGAACTTGCTAAAACTATAGGCCAAGTAGTTGAAGACTACTCATTTGATATTGTTGTTAACGATTACTCAATTACAGACTTTACAAAAAAAGTTGTTTGTCATTATCAAAGTAGTGATTTAACAAAAGCTGAGCGAAAGTTTTTAGTAAAAGCGACAGAGTATGGAGCTTGGGTAGAGCCTTTGGTCAGCTACTTAGATGATAGGCTCGGTTATACAGAAGTTAGGCTCTTACATAGTAGTTATTTTTTACATCAAAAAGCCTTTTCAATTTTGTCACATAAGAAAACGCAAGTGATAAAAAGATTATTGGATATAATAAGCTCTATTGCTCTCTTGATTCTTACACTACCATTTTCATTGTTAACAATGTTGTTAATAAAAATAGAAAGCCCTGGTCCTATACTTTTCAAGCAGAACCGCACAGGTCAATATAATATTGAGTTTGAAGTTTTAAAGTTTCGGTCAATGCAAAATGATGCTGAAAAAAACGGTGCTCAATGGGCTAGTAAAAATGATGTAAGGGTAACCAAAGTTGGTAAGTTTATTCGCAAAACAAGAATAGATGAAATTCCTCAATTAATTAATGTGATCAAAGGTGAAATGTCGATAATTGGTCCTCGTCCTGAGCGTGAGGTTTTTATAGAAGATTTGGAAAAAGAAATACCATATTATCGTTTTCGTCACGCTGTTAAACCAGGTGTAACGGGATTAGCACAAGTAAAATATCCATATGGAGCTTCGATAGAAGATGCAGTTTGGAAGCATAAATATGACATTTATTATATAAAACATCACTCTTTAATTTTAGATATAAAAATATTATTTTTAACAGTTAAAACAGTGTTATTTGGTATGGGGCGATAGATATGCAAATGCCGTTAGTCTCAATAATTATGCCAGCGTATAATGCTGAAAAATATATTAAGCAATCTATTGAATCAGTTATTTCACAATCTTACAGTAACTGGGAGCTATTAATAACAGACGATCGCTCAACGGATGAAACACAAAGAATTGTAGAGGAATACGCATCAAAAGATCCTCGTATAAAACTTTACATTAATTCTGAAAATGGTGGTGCAGGTGTTGCGCGTAATAACTCTATAAAACAAGCAAATGGGCGTTTTATTGCTTTTTTAGACGCAGATGACCAGTGGTTGCCTGAAAAGTTAACTAGGCAACTAAACTTTATGCTCAAAAATAATTACGCTTTCACTTTTACAGCTTATCAAAAACTCGAAGGCGAAACTCCTAAAAGTACTGTTATACCTCCAAGCTTTACAACCTATAAAAAGCTATTGAGTGGTAATGTAATAGGTTGTTTAACTGCGATGTATGATACTAGTGCACTTGGTAAGCAGTATATGCCACTAATACGTAAGCGGCAAGATATGGGCCTTTGGCTTAGCATATTACAACAAGTCCCTAACGCATATAGCTTACCTGATGTATTAGCTTTCTATCGAGTTGATTCTGGAATGACTCAAAATAAATTTAAAATATTAAAATGGCAATGGGATTTATATCGAAATGTTGTAGGCTTAGGATTATTTAAAACTTCAATTCATTTTTGTAGTTATGCACTACGTGGTTTTGTAAAACATAAAAAGTAAACAATAATGAATTTAAAAAAAATTATCTCTAATACTTCTTGGTTAATAGGAGAAAAAGTTATTATCATGATAGCAAATCTATTTGTTACCGTGGTGCTAGCTAGAGTTTTGGGCGCTGAACAATATGGGATGTTAAACTACTTATTAGCTATTATTGCTTTGGTAGCACCTGTAACCGCCTTAGGCCTAAATGCAATTGTAACTAGGGAAATTGTTAATAAACCAAGTGACACAAACAAAATTATTTCCACGAGTCTTTTTCTCCGATTTGGCTGCTCTTTAATCGTAGTTAGTTTATTTATCGGATTAATACTCTTCTCGAATGTTATTCAGGGTAAGGAGCAGCAGGTTGCATTAGTCTTGTTGTGTCTTGGGAATGTTTTTACATGCTTTTATGTTATGGATTTTTGGTTTCAAGCCCATGTAAAAGCAAAAGTCGTAACGAAAATGAAATTCGTTATCATAGTTTTATTTTCAATAATAAAAGTATTAATCGCCTTACTTAGTCCTAAACTTATTTATGTTATTTTAGCTTATTCATTAGAAGTCGCATTGATAGGTGTAGGTTTCTTATTTATTTATAACAAAACTAAAGAAGACAATGCTTTTAGTTTTAAAGACGTAGACTTTAATTATGCGCGTAAATTACTAAGCCAATCCTATTGGTTAATATTATCTGGCATAGCTTCTATTATATATTTAAAAATTGATCAACTTATGCTCAGACATATGGTTGACGTGGAAGCTGTTGGTACATATGCAGTTGCATCAAGGTTATCCGAAGTTTGGTATTTTTTTGCAAATGCACTGGTAATTACACTTTTTCCTGCATTATTAAAGATTAGAGGTAATCCAAGAAACTATCTTATAAAGCTTCAAAAAATATGTGATATTTTATTTATAGTTGCCCTATTATTAGCAATATTGGTAAGTGTTTTTGGCCCATTTTTTATTGTTTTACTTTTTGGTGAAGAATATAAAGCATCAGGTGTAATATTACAGTGGCATATTTGGGCCGCTGTGTTTGTATTTATGAGGGCTTTAGCAAGCAAATGGTTAATAGCTGAGAGCTTATTAAAGTACTCCTTAATAACACACGGGGTAGGGGCTATAATAAACGTCATTGCCAATTTATATTTTATTCCGAGATATGCTGGAGAAGGTGCTGCAATAGCTACAATTATTTCATACTTTGCGGCTTCATTTTTGGCTTTTTGGTTCAGTAAATCAACACGATTAATTGCAGTAGTTATGCTGAAATCAATTTTATTGCCTTTTACATTCGGTAAAAGGTATTGGAAAATAGGTAACAATAGTTAAATGCGTTCATTAATAAAGAAAGTGCTTCCCTCAAGTTTTGTTTATAAAATTTATACATTTAAAACAAAGTTAGATTTTTTATTAATTAAGTTTTTTTCAAAAAATAACTTTTTATCCTCACTCTATTATCTTTTTTTTAGTCGGGAGTTTGACCGTGAGCACCGCTCAGTTTTATTAGGGAGGAAAATTTACAAAAATTCACTTGATACTCAAATAGGATCTGTAGCGCTTTTAAGGCGTAACATTCATAGGTTAGAGAAAGGGTTAATAATGCAACCCCGAAGAGCGTATTTCGGTGAGGCGTATATACATGAGACTGTGGACTGTTATAACGATTGTAAGAAAAGTAAAGCAGCAGGGGAAGATGAATTAAAATGGGCTCACGATGTACTCCAGCATTACTTTGAATGTGTTACAGGCACAGAGAAGATATCACTAGCTAAAAACGATTTTATTATAGATACGTTTGCGGATTTACCTAAGTGCATTCCTTACAAACAGAATGAGAGACCAGAATTATCAATAAATTACGATGACCTTTGTACTCTTTTTAAAAGAAGGCGCTCTGTAAGGTGGTTTGAGCAAAAAGGAGTACCTGAAGACGTAATTAATAAAGCTGTTAATGCCGCAACATTTGCTCCGTCTGCTTGTAATCGTCAGCCCTACAAGTTTGTTGTAATGCGTGATGAAAAGAAAGCAACTGAAGTTGCTAAATTTGCCATGGGAACAACAGGTTTTGCTGAAAATATTCCTTGTTTAATTGCAATAGTTGGAGATTTGAGTGCTTATCCAGCAGAAAGAGATCGCCATGTAATTTACATAGATTCTTCTTTAGCTGCAATGCAATTGATGTTAGCACTTGAGACGCTAGAGCTAAGTACATGCCCGATAAATTGGCCAGATGTAGAAGAGAGAGAAAAGCTTATTAGTAAAGAGTTAAACTTACAATATCACGAACGAGTGGTTATGTTAATGGCTGTTGGTTATCCTCAATCTGAGGGTGGTATAGCTTATTCTCAAAAGAAAATGAATGATTTATTAGTTAAGGATTTATGAAGTTATGATGGTTGAAATCAAAGGTATAGGCCTACCAAATCGTGGCGCTGAGCTCATGCTCTTGGCGATTATTGAAGAGTTTGAAAAAAGAGGGGTAGATGCAGATTTTTTAGTTGAACCCTTAGGTGATTATAAAACAAGAGCTAAATATAATTTATTTCAAAAATCGCGCTTTTTTGGTAAAGGGTATAATTTTGGTTGGCCTTTTTCTTTATTTCCTAAAATCATCAGGGAAAAATATGGGATTGTAAATAAAAGCGAAATCGACTTAGTCATCGATGCATCTGGATTTGCATACGGCGATAAGTGGGGACCTAAGTTAATTAACGATAGATTAGCTAATGAAATAGATTTTTTTAAAAAAAATGATGTGAAAGTAGTTTTATTACCACAAGCATTTGGTCCATTTGAAAATAAAGCCGTTGCAGCTGCATCTAAAAAGATTTTCTCAATGGCTGATGTTCTGATGGCCCGTGACGATGTGTCTTACGAGTATGTAAACAAGCTTGGTAATTTTGAAAAATTAAGTCAATTTCCGGATTTCACAAATTTAGTTAAACCGATTGATATAGAAAAATATAACCACCTTGAAAATAGAGCTTGTGTAATACCTAACTTTCAAATGATTAGGCGCGGAAATAGCAAAGGCGAGCAGTACATTGAGACTCTTGCAAAAACTATCAAACACTTAGAAGCTCTAGGGCAAAAACCATATTTATTAATTCACGAAGGTGTAAGAGATTTAAGTTTAGCCAAACAGGTTAATAGTGCATTAGATCATCAGGTAGAGGTTGTTGATCCTCAAGATGCCTTAGCGATAAAAAGTATAATCAGCAAATCTTCTATACTAGTTGGCTCAAGATTTCACGGCATTGTGAGTGCACTTTCTACTGGCGTTCCTGTCGTTGCTATGGGGTGGAGCCATAAGTATGAAATGCTCTTAAAAGAATACGGAGTGCCTGAGTTATTAGTTGAGGTTAATGCTAATGATGTTACGTCAAGTTGTACGAGGCTTTTGAGTGATGATAGTTACAGGGCTACTACCTTAGCAACAATAAATTCTGCTTCTGTGGAACTTAAAAAGTTATCTACGCAAATGTGGGATAAGGTATTTAATGAGATCAAAAAATAGTAGAGGAAATTATGATTCTAGTATCTGTTATTATACCTTTTTATTCCTCTACTACGGGTTTATTAACTAAAGCTGTTGAAAGTGCTTTAAGCCAAACTATTGAAAACTTGGAGGTAATCATTATAGATGATTGCTCTCCAGTTAGCGGAGCAAAGGAATTGGAGTTAATCAATGATGATAGGGTTAGAATCATACGACACTCTAAAAATAGCAATGGTGGCATAGCACGAAATACAGGAATTGATAATGCCGCAGGCGAATATGTTGCATTCCTAGATTATGACGACATTTGGTATGAAGATAAGCTTGAAAAGCAATATAATTTATTCAAAGCTAATTCCATTTCTTATTCTAATTTAGTTGTTTATTCAATGTGTAAGATTATAGATGGAAATAGAACATTAATTAGACCAACAAGACCTATTAAAGAAAAAGAGTCAGTTGGTCAATACTTATTTTGTGCAAAACAAATAATACAAACCAGTGGTATTTTTTTAAAAACAAGCCTTGCAAAAGAAGTGAAATTTGACGATTTAAAACGTCACCAAGATTATCAATTCTGCCTCTACCTTGAAAATTTAGGTGCTAAATTCGTAATGTTAGAAGATGTAAGTTATGAGTTTATTCAAATTCCAAAATTAAACGACTATCATTTTTCATTAACATGGCTAGATACGTACTATAAATATTTGGATTATAAAGCCGTGAGAGGATTCAAAGGTCTTGTAATATTAAGAAGCATTATTAGTCATAAAAAAAGTAAAGAGGCATTTAAATTTGCATTTAAAGAAAAGCTATTAATAAATTATTTCTATATTATTTTTCTTAAGTTATCAAAAGAAATATATTTAAAAGCAAAGAAAAGGTGAACTGAATTTTGAAAATAGTTTTCTTTACAGCGTTATTTTTTCATTTTGGAGCGATCTTTTTCTCTTTTGATAATGGGTTCTTAACAAATATAAAGTTAGAAACTATTATCGTATCTTCTGTAGACCTTTTATTAGGTTTTTTAGTTTTGTATTTTGTACTGCAGAGATTTAAAGGAGTGAAATATCAGTTTGCGGAACTCTATGAAGAAAGCTATTTACCGGTAATTGAGAGATTAAAGCCAGTTATTTTTTTATTATTACTGTGGTCAGCTTTTCTCGCATTTCAATCTTATTCCTTGATTGGTGCTGGGATTTTAAGGCATCAGTTATTAAAAGAATATGATGCAGGTGGTTTAGACTACATGATACTCAGTGGTTTTTTTAAGTTATTGGTTCCCTTTGTATATTGTTTTAGATCATCATTAAACTTAAAGGTTATGAGCCTATTAGGATTAATAATGGTAATAATAATTACAGCTTCAAGATCAGAATTAAGATATGTTATTCACTTTTTTCTAATTTTAATGATATTTAATCAAGGTAGAGAAGGAAGCGTGAGGTTGATAAAGTTTACTTTAATGGCCTTTCTTATGATTGCGTTTGCAATACTTAGTACTAGTTTAATACAAAATAGACCTATATCTGATGGGGTAAATGCTATTTTTGACATTGTTCGAAATGTATTTACTTATCGAGCATACGGGTATTATCTTGGTGAGGTGGCTATGCAAAATTCATTCTATCTAGATAAGTTGTTTTTTCCATTTGGCGGGTATATTTCAGAGTTTTTTATGAAGAATATCACTAACATTACTGTGCCAATCGATTCTGCTTATGTCGGCGGACTTCATGAGCTTGGAACTAGTCCTTCTACAGGAAGGCCTTATCTGGCAAATGTAGTCTATCCATGGTGGAGTTGGTTTGTAGGAGTTTTCGGTTTTCTTGGTTTGATTGTGAAAGCTATTTATATTTATATACTTCTTTATATGATTTTACTGAGAAAGATGATTTTCACATTGGTTATGTTATTAAGTTTTGTATTATTGGGAACTGCAGTTTCACATCCATTTATGACGTTAACTCATGTATTTTCTTTTTTTGTTGCTGTTGTTTTTGACTTTGTAATTTATTACTTATCGTCACGTAAGTTTTTATTAAAGGGTAAGACATGAAAATAGTTTCCTTCGTTGGTGAAACTTTTAGTAGTTTTAACGGTGTTTTTTATACAAAACCAACATCGGCGGCATTTTTACAAGATGCGGTAGGTAAAGACAATGTATTTGTTTGTTCGCCATCAATTAAAGCAAGTGTTAAACCTGCTAATTTTAGTACTGAGGTTCAAGAGAGTAATTTTCACTCGTTTCCAGCTTATGAATCCACTAAAGATTTTGCCATCAAGAGCTTATTTAAACAAGGTTACTTAAAATCTTACCAAAAAGCTGCTGACAAAGTTATAGCCAGCCATAAAGGCGCTTATTTTTGGATTAGAACTCCATCGATTGGTAGCATTGTTTTTGGCTTACAGGCATTAAAAGCTGGTGAAAAGGTGTTACATCATATGTGTGCTGATGCATCTAAAACTTGGAGAGATAGTAAATACTCTTTGCCAGAAAAAATATTTGGCTTTTTATTATCGCGCTATATACGTTTTAAATTAGGTCAAATCTGTAGCCATAAAAATACTATTAACTTGTGTACTGGTGATTCACTGGAGCAATTTAGTAATAAATATGCACCAGATAGTACATTTCAGTTTGTTGATTTAATGGTGAAAAAGCCAAAATTGACCTCTTCACCGCTTTCCCCTCAAAATATAGTAAAACTTTTATTTATAGGTCGTATAGTTAGCGATAAAGGTATTTTTGATCTTATACACGCTATGAGCTTAGTAAAAGGTAATGTAGAGTTAACAATTATTGGTGATGGTCCTGATTTAGAAAAATCTAAGCAGTTAGTTAAACACTTAAATCTTTCTAAGGAGGTCCAATTCAAAGGCCAGTTACCGCATTCAGAGTTGGCAGTTTATTTAGAAAACACTACGGTTGTGGTTGTTCCTTCTGATAACTATTACGAGGGTTTTCCGCGGGTAATTATGGAGGGGTGGGCTTACAAAAAACCTGTCATCGTTTCTAATGTTGGCGGAGTGAAGGCATTTGTAAAGCATGGTGTTAATGGTCTTGTTTTTCAACAAGGTGATAAAGCAGGGTTATTATCTTCAATACAATTATTACTCGAAGATAATGAGCTTTTACAGCTATTACAAAAAGGAGCTGAAAGTATGGCTCCTTTATCTAACCAGCAATATTGGATTGATCAAACTCTGAGTATAATAGGTGAAAATAATGAAACATAAAATGTTATTGCTATATTCATGGTTGGTTAGAACCTTTTTTATTTTTTTACCAGATATACCAGTAATAATGCGTTTAAGGGGATGGTTGTATAGTTTTGGAATGCGAAGTGCTGACAAAAATCTTCAGGTTTCAGCTAATTCCAAGTTAGTTGGTTTAGAAAACCTTAAGTTCGGTAAAGATGTTTATATTGCATCTAATGTTGTTATTAATGCAAGTTGTATAATTAACATAGAAGACGAGGTTATGATTGGTATAGCGAGTATTCTTGTATCAGGAGATCATACTATGAAAGATGAAAGCTATAGATACGGCAAACCTATAAGAAAGCCAATATTTATTGGACGAGGGAGCTGGGTTGCTGGCAATACCTTAATAACTGCTGGTGGTTCTTTACCACATTCAAGTTTGCTAGCCGGTGGCGCTGTTTTGAGCAAAAAATTTGACGAACCTGGTATATATGGAGGCGTACCAGCTAAACTAGTAAGAAAAAATTAATTTGAATAATGACATATGGAATAATTACATGTTTAGAAAATTGATTTACCGTACCGGATGTTTAATTCGAAATCCTAGTATAGAAAAGTGTTATAAAGACCTCAAAGCAACGGAGTTTTCTTCAAGTTCAGAGCTTCATGATTTACAACTGGAAAAACTTAAGGCCCTCTTAAAATTTTGTTACCAATATTCAGACTTCTATAGGAATTCCTTTGATAAAGTAGGGATTAACCCAATGTCAGGGCCTGTCAATTTTGATATTTTAAAAAAAATTCCAATCCTTACAAAAGATGAATTGATTAAGTTTAATTCAGAAATTCATACAACTAGCTCATTTGAATTTAAAAAAAAGTTTTTCTCTGAAACTTCTGGTTCAACTGGTCAAGCATTAACTTTTTATAAGGATGAGGTCTGGGATTCTTATAATAGAGCCTCTATAAATAGAGGTTTGAGTTGGTTTTCAATATCTCCTTGGGAATGCAATGGTTATTTCTGGGGGTTTAATTTTGTTTTGTTGCAAAGGTTAAAAACAAAGTTATTAGATTTTTTATTGTGCCGTTTTCGTCTTTTTTCATACTCGGATAATGATTTAGATAAATTTTTGAGTAAGTGCAAACGAGCAAAGTACTTAGAAGGTTATAGCTCAATGATTTACGAAGTTGCAAAACTCGCTAATAAAAAAGGTGTTAATCTAAAAAATATAAAGTTAATAAAAGGTACATCTGAAAAAATATACCCACATTATAGTAGTGAGACTATAAAAGCTTTTGGTAATAAAATTATTAGTGAGTATGGTTCTGCTGAATCTGGAATCATAGCATTCGAATGCCCAGCTGGAAATATGCATTTGAATGAAGAAACTTGTATTGTAGAATGTATTGATGGCAAAGCTATAGTGACTAATTTAGTTGCGATGTCTTTTCCCACACTTAGATATGATCTAGGTGATTACATAGAAATTTCAGATACCGAATGCGATTGTGGTAGAAAGCATAAAGTATTAAAAGAGGTTACAGGTCGAGTGGGTAAAAATATAATAGGTTTTAATAATAATTACCCATCTTTAACTCTTTATTATGTTTTTAAAAATATAGCTCTGGAATCAGGTTTAGAGTTAACCTACCGTTGCGAGCAGCATACTGTAGGTTTTCTTGTAGTATATTTAGAGGTTGAAATAACAGAGTCATTAGTTTCTTTGCTAGATAGCGAGTTTAGTAAATATTTCAAAAATGACATGAAATGTGAGTATATAGAAAAATCTACTGTTAGAATTAAAGGGCGTAAATTGAAAGATTTTGAAAGCTTTATTGATTGAAAGCATAGCTACTTTACAGTTTAATATGTAATACAGTGTTGCTTGCAAGTTTTATAGTATCAAGAATTAGTTGATATTTAGATTGTATAATCATAAATTTTTTAATTCCGATTGATTCGGAATATTATTTATTTTTAAAATGGATTAAAAAATGAAAATTGCAGTAGTTGGTACAGGTTATGTTGGCCTGTCTAATGCTATGTTGCTTGCGCAACACAATAAAGTTGTTGCGCTTGATATAGACGAAAATAAAGTCGCACTTTTGAAAGACAAGCAATCACCGATTGTTGATGTTGAAATAAGTGATTTTTTACAAAATAAGCAGTTAAATTTTACCGCGACCACAAATAAAGAGTCAGCATTGGTTGGTGCTGAATTTGTAATTATTGCAACGCCTACCGACTACGACCCTGAAACAAATTATTTTAATACCAATAGTGTTGAGTCGGTTATTAAAGATGTAATGAAAATTAACCCAACGGCTACTATGGTTATTAAATCAACTGTACCGGTGGGTTATACGCAGTCGATTAGAGAGAAGTTTGGCACTGATAATGTAATATTTTCGCCAGAATTTTTACGTGAAGGTAAAGCGCTTCACGATAACTTGTATCCATCGCGTATTATTGTTGGCGAGCAAAGTGAGCGAGCAAAAACGTTCGCTAATTTATTGGCTCAAGGTGCAATAAAGCAAGATATTGAGATTCTGTTTACTGATTCAACAGAAGCCGAGGCAATCAAGTTATTCTCAAATACCTATCTTGCAATGCGTGTTGCCTATTTTAATGAGCTTGATAGCTATGCTGAGAGCCATGGTTTAAATGCGAAGCAAATTATACAAGGTGTAAGCTTAGATCCACGTATAGGTAACCATTATAATAATCCTTCATTTGGTTATGGCGGTTATTGTTTACCAAAAGATACCAAGCAGTTGTTAGCTAACTACAAAGATGTGCCAAATAATATGATTGGTGCTATTGTTGACGCTAATACAACGCGTAAAGATTTTATTGCTGATTCAATTATTAAACGTAATCCTAAGGTAGTTGGCGTATATCGCTTAGTTATGAAAGCAGGCTCAGATAATTTTAGAGCATCTGCAATCCAAGGTATTATGAAGCGCATTAAAGCTAAAGGGATTGAAGTTGTAGTCTATGAGCCAGCTTTAAAAGAAGAAGCTTTTTTCAATTCACGTGTTATAAAAGATCTCAATGAGTTTAAACAGCTTTCAGATGTCGTGGTATCTAACCGTATGGTGGAAGAGCTAAGTGATATTGCAGATAAAGTATATACGCGCGATTTATTTGGTAGTGATTAAAATAAAGGTAAAGGGATTAGGTGTTAGGTTTTAGGTAGAGATTAAACCAAGCACAGTGTTAGGGTTAAGAGTCGGCGGGGCTTTATGCCGCGGGTCTAAAAACTCATGGCTAAAGCCATTTCCTACAGGGTGTAAATTTATCGTAGGAGCCTGCTTTAGCCGCGAAAGATTTTAATTGATTTATTTATAAAGGTGTTAATGAACACGCGTCAGCAAGCTTAACGCCTACGGTGTTAAATTGTATGCTAGTGTTTAATTACGTGTATGCGAATGGCTTGCCACCGCGAAAATGTTAAAGGTGTTAGGTGTTAGGTGTTAGGTGTTAGGTAGAGATTAAACCAAGCACAGTGTTAGGGTTAAGAGTCGGCGGGGTTTAAAAACTCATGGCTAAAGCCATTTCCTACAGGGTGTAAATTTATCG
>NZ_JACJEI010000041.1:0-37531 GCF_014163985.1 Pseudoalteromonas sp. SR41-4
CCGCCGTATACTTTTGCAAGTACGTTAGTGATTGCTGCAGTTAGGGTAGTTTTACCGTGGTCAACGTGGCCGATTGTACCTACGTTTACGTGCGGTTTTACGCGTTCAAACTTTGCTTTTGCCATGACGGAACCTATCAGTTTTGTGTATCTAGATTACATATGAAAATAATCCACCAGAGGTAGATTAAGTTAAATTTTTCAAATTTCAAATAGTATTTTCTGACAGATAAAGGAAGTAATCAAGAAGATTCTAAGACTGGTGCTGATAGGCAGAGTTGAACTGCCGACCTCACCCTTACCAAGGGTGCGCTCTACCAACTGAGCTATATCAGCAACACCAGAAACTGGAGCGGGCAGCGGGAATCGAACCCGCATCATCAGCTTGGAAGGCTGAGGTAATAGCCATTATACGATGCCCGCGTTAGCAACCTGTTCTTAAACTACCTCTAACCGTCAAGAATAAAGTGGTGGAGGGAGCTGGATTCGAACCAGCGAAGGCTGAGCCGTCAGATTTACAGTCTGATCCCTTTGGCCGCTCGGGAACCCCTCCACGATAATTCTTTACTAAACACTTTCGGTAAAAGGAAAGTGGTGCCGACTAACCGAGTCGAACGGTTGACCTACTGATTACAAGTCAGTTGCTCTACCAGCTGAGCTAAGTCGGCACTGCTTTAGTACGGGGCGAGATATTAGAGGAAGGTTGGTGGTGATGCAACAAGAAAATTAAAAAAAATGTGATTTTATGTGCCGAACGCTCACAAATCAGGCAAAACAGCCTGTTTTTGTTAATTTTTGCTCAATTCATACCAGTAATTGAGCCCCTTCATCACTAATTGCGGATCATAAATCGCGTCTAAAAATTGCGCTTTCAATAATGCACCATAGCCACCAGCAAAAATTAGTTGAGGTTTTTTATTGGTTAAATGTAATTTTGCTTGTTCAACAGCCCCTAAGGTTGCCACTAGCGCGCCATTTTTTAAACCATTAGGTGTGTTTACACCCAGCTCATTCGCAAAAGGCGTGTTGGCATCATCAAAAACACGCTGCGTATTCTGTGTTAATGAGCGTGTCATGAGATCAAGGCCAGGTAATATCCAGCCACCCAAATGTTGTCCTTGTGCTGTAAGTACATCAATTGTTGTGGCTGTGCCTGTGTCTATCACGATGCAATCTTGTTGCGGCCATAATTGAAAAGCAGCAATTAAACCAAGCCAGCGATCAATACCTAAATTACTAAATTGTTGATACGCACAGCTAAGGTTACTCAATTGTTTAGTCACTTTCGCTTCAAAACATGGCACCTGAAATGCCGATGCTTGTGCTAATAGTCCATTGAGTTGCTCATTTTTACCGACACTTGCATAAACCAGCTCGTTAATTTGCCGCCAAGGTAGCGCACTAACATCACACGGTTTGATTTCGCCTTGCAGGCATAGCGCTGCTTTAAGTGCTGTATTACCTACATCGATTAATAATCTCATTGAACTGCCTTGCGTAGTGAAATTTCACCACCGTAATAGCTTTTAACCTCACCATCTTGGCGAATACGAATACCACCTTGTGGATCTATGCCTTCACAGATACCACGCCAGCTTCTATGCCCAGTATTTAACTCCACACACTGTCCTGCAAAGGCGTTGAGTTCGTTCCACTGCTGATACATGTCATGCAAGCCAGTTTGACTGTACTGCGCTAATCGTTGCTCAAGGTGGTATGTTAAATGTGCCACCAGCTGATTTTTATCAATCTGTTGGCTATGTTGGCTCAAATCAGTCCACGCTTGGTCGATTTGCTGGCTGTAGCTTGTGGGCATTTGCAAATTAATACCAACGCCTATTACGAGCTGACATGGTCCTTGTGGCTGACCATCTAATTCGACCAAAACACCTGCGAGCTTTTCTTTATTAAGATAAATATCGTTTGGCCACTTGAGTTCAATATCTAACTGATACAGTGCTTTTAACGTATCGTAAACAGCTAAGCCTACTGCGATAGACATACCCATTGCGGCTTGCAGCCCGTCATCTAAGCGCCAGAAATAACTATAATACAAGTTCGCACCAAATGGAGACTGCCAAACGCGTCCGCGTCGCCCACGCCCTGCTTGCTGCATTTCCGCGACGACGACAGTGCCTGAATCTAGTGTTTGTTTAGCCGCAATACGGCGCATTAACTCACTGTTGGTCGAATCAATGATCGGATGCACTTCGATATGTGCCGTACTGGCGTTCAAGCCTTGATAATATTGCTGGATCTTATTTTGCTCTAACAAGCCCACGGAGTTATTAAGGCTATAACCCTTACCGCTAACTTTAAAAATATCCAGCCCCATCGCTTGTAAACTTTGCATATGTTTACTCACTGCGGCGCGACTAATGCCAAGTTGCTCACCAAGTAATTGCCCAGAGATAAAGCCCCCCTGATTGAGCGCATTTAAGATTGCTAATTTATTACCATCCGGCGCCTTCATGCTAACTCCCCTAAACCGATATGGCATTCAGTATCATTATTCATCAAGCGAACTTCATGCTGTAAGCTTATTTGATAACGTTGCCATATTTGCTGCTGGATATGTTGAATCATTTTAATTAGGTCACTGCCTTCACTGCCACCATGATTAACTAAAACTAACGCTTGTTGCTGATGCACTTCAATTCCTGCGATACGGTACCCTTTTAACCCTGCTTGTTCTATTAACCAACCGGCAGCTACTTTATGGTGGTGTTCATCATAGTAATAATGAGGCAACTGCGGATACGCGACGAGCAATTCGCTAAGTAACTGGTTTTCTATAATTGGGTTTTTAAAAAAGCTTCCGGCATTGGCAAGTATGTAAGGATCCGGTAATTTGCTGTTACGAGTTTTAATCACTTGCTCAAAAACCGTCTGCGCCGTTACCGACTCAAGCTGCTGTAAAGGACCATAGCTTAACTCTGGCTGCCAAAGTTTTGGTAATGCCAATGCAACGCAAGTGATCACTGCTTTATTTTCTAATTGATGCTTAAAAATAGACTCTCGATAGCCAAACTCGCATTGTTGACAACTAAGGCGGATGAGCTGCTTAGTGGCGATATCAAAATATTCTACGTATTCAATAAATTTTGCCAGCTCTACACCATAGGCACCAATATTTTGTACCGGTGCTGCGCCAACTGTACCGGGGATCAAAGCAAGATTTTCAAGCCCAGGCATCCCTTGTTTGAGCGTATATGCAACAAGCTGATGCCAGTTTTCTCCTGCAGCAACTTCAAGTAAGTAATCATTGTCGCGTTCAATGATGGCGATACCGGTAGTCGCCATTTTAATTACAGTGCCTTGATAATCGCTTAAAAATACCGTGTTACTACCTTCACCTAAAATGCAAAAAGGGCTATCAAACGTCAGTAGCTGTAATTGTGTAAGGTCAGTTATTTCGCACAGTTGTGAACACTGGCTCGGTAAAGAAAATGTATGAAAAGCTTGCAAAGAAAGAGCCACAAAATGCCCCAAAGGTTAATCGTCACTAATCGCAATAGTGTAACCTATCGTCGCAAAACGCGCATCAGATTGTAAAAATTGCTCAACCCTGATGGTCAATCATGATATAAAACCTGCACTTTTTATTTCCGTCCAGGGTCAATATGAAACTTAAACCGCTTTTTTTAAGCCTCGCTATGGCAGGTATGTGCTCTCAAGCAATGGCCAGTGCCATTGATCAAAATTCCTATGCTAATCTTGATGATGTTATTACTACACACTTAAATCTTGATTTAGACGTTGATTTTGCTGACAAGCAGTTAGAAGGTTTTGTTGAGCATACGTTACAATGGCAAAATGCCGACAGCAAAACATTGGTACTTGATACCCGTGACTTAGATATTGATAAAGTAATGTATCAAGATCAAACTGGTGGCTGGCATAAAGCAAAATTTACCCTTGCTGCACGTGATGATGTTAAAGGCTCAAAGTTAACTATTACTTTTAAAAACCAAGCAGCAAAAGTACGCATTTACTACAATAGCCGCCCAGAAGCATCAGGCTTACAATGGTTAACACCTGAGCAAACAGCCAGTAAAACTCATCCGTTTATGTACAGCCAATCGCAAGCAATTCATGCTCGTAGTTGGATCCCAGTACAAGATACACCAGCGATGCGTGTAACTTACTCGGCACGTATTCATACACCTAAAGATGTTCGTGCGGTGATGAGTGCCGACAACAAAGATGCACTTTATAAAGATGGCGATTACATTTTTGATATGCCTCAAGCAATCTCTCCTTACTTAATTGCGATTGGCGCTGGTAATCTAGAATTTAAAGCTATGTCACGCCAAACCGGCATTTTTGCTGAACCAACCATTTTAGATGCATCAGTTGCTGAATTTGAAGACACGCAAGCGATGATCGATAAAACAAGTACCATGTATGGTGAATATGCTTGGGGCCGTTATGACCTCTTAATGTTACCGCCGAGCTTTCCTTTCGGTGGCATGGAGAATCCACGTCTGTCGTTTATCACTCCAACGGTTGTTGCTGGCGATAAAAGCTTAGTTAACTTAATCGCTCATGAGCTTGCTCACTCTTGGTCTGGCAACTTAGTAACCAATGCTACATGGGAAGACTTATGGCTGAATGAAGGTTTTACCTCGTACGTTGAAAACCGTATTATGGAAGAAGTTTATGGTCGTGACCGTGCGGTTATGGAGCAAGCGCTTGACGCTGCGGGCCTGCGTGCTCAACTTAAAACTATTGCAGCGCCAGATACTCGCCTTAACTTAAAACTTAATGGCCGCGATCCGGACGATGCATTCAGCTCAGTGCCATATACTAAAGGCCAGCTATTCTTAATTTACCTTGAAAACAAGTATGGTCGCGACAAGTTCGACCCATTTGTAAAAGCCTATTTTAAAGAGTTTTCATTCAAATCTTTGACCACCGCAGAGTTTGTTACTTACTTAAAAACGAACTTAATTGAACAGTATCCAGGTGTTGTTAGCATGGATAAAGTAAACGAGTGGATTTTTCAGCCTGGCTTACCGAGCGATGCACCAAACCCAACCTCAGATGCATTCGATAAAGTAGATAGTGCAACAGCAGCATGGTTAAAAGGTGACACAACTGCCGCACAACTTCCTACGGCAAATTGGACTGTGCATGAGTGGTTACACTTTTTAAATAACTTACCACGTGATTTAAGCCTAGATAAAATGGCGATGCTAGACAGCGAGTTCAACCTTACACAATCAACTAACGCAGAGCGTGCTTTTGCTTGGTTTATGCTTGCGGTTGGCAATGGCTATCAACCTATCTATCCAGCACTTGATAAACACTTATCAGGTATTGGCCGTCGCAAATTAATCGTGCCGCTATACAAAGCTCTGATTACTAATGGTAAACGTGAATGGGCACATGAAGTATACCTAAAAGCGCGCCCGGGCTACCACCCACTTGCGCAAGGTACTATTGACGACTTGTTTGCTAAGTAATAGCTAAATAACGAAAATTAAAAAGGGCGATTTATTCGCCCTTTTTGCTATCTATTTTAATCAGTGCTATTTATTTTTAGTGACTTTATCAATGAAAGCTTGCCGCTCTTGAGCACTGGCTTGTTGCCACCAAAAATCTAACATGGCGGCAGCACTAGGCGCATTACCTGCATTAGGTGCAGGGCGAGAAACTGGAGCTTGTAAATTAGCAGCCATCGGTGCAGCTCTGGTTGCTGCTGTTGGTGCTACTTGCACTGTCGCAACTTGAGAGTTAATACTACTTGTCAAATCGGGCTCAGCTATAATGGCTAGCGGCGTGCCTAATGACGCCCCTTTTGCTTGTAAGCTCACTTGTGGCGCTTCTGCAAAAACTTCTGCTGCTACCGCATTATCAGCACGGTTAAACACCACATCATAATCTGTATTGGCAGCAATGGTCATCGTCACCCAAAATGGTTCTGAGTCGATAACTTGATGCTCATCGTAACCTTGCTCGTACAAATCGGTGTATTTAAGTTTGAGCTGATATACGCCAGGAACCAGCTCGACTTCATCAACACGGTTGAAAAATGAATGCTCAATTTTCTTATCGCCCACTTGTAATGGCACTATTTCTTCAGGAAAATTGACGGTTTCGGCCACGCTTGTCGCACTCAAAAATAATGACACAATACCGCTTAATAATAAATGTTTACGCATAATAGCTCCTTGTTGTTTGATTTCAGTTTGACACTGCAGGCAAAGTTTGTCATTAGTGACTTTAGTACAACCGACAAAGAGCCCTTTAAATGAGCCAAGAAACTATTTTTACTAAAATTATTAACCGCGAGATCCCAGCTGATATCATCTACGAAGATGAGCTTAGTTTAGCGTTTAGAGATATCAACCCACAAGCCCCTTTTCACGTGCTGATTATCCCGAAAAAAGCGATTGCGACCATCAATGATATTACCGAGCAAGATGCGCCAATTGTTGGCCACCTGTATGTGGTTGCTGCAAAAATAGCGAAACAACAAGGCTTTGCAGAGGATGGTTTCCGCGTGGTAATGAATTGCAATGAACATGGCGGGCAAACTGTTTATCATATCCATTTACATATGCTAGCAGGTAAAATAATGGGGTGGCCACCTTACCAAAATAAGACTAAAGGTTTACTTTAAACGGCTTAACTGTAAATATTTGTAAAAAAAATTAACTTTGAAAGAAAATGTTATTTGCTATTAATTTCAAATTGTTACAAAGTTTTTTAAATGTATCTTTTATGACGAATACGATAAACGTTATAAAACTATGTCTATCTTACCCTAAAGTAGGAAATTTCTAATACTAAAGGGGCGGATTGCATGTTAGGATTGATTAGCCAACTTTATTCAAGAGTATAGTAAGTATGAGTAGTTCTGCCTTTTTGTTACTAGATCTAGAGCCAATTAATACAATTGGTATTAATGTATTAGAGCCTTTATTAAAAACCCAAGGGCTCAATGTTACTACCGGAACAAATATATCTGACGTTCCTGAGGGAACGCGTTTATTGTTTATCGAAACATCAAGCCAAGACGCTTGGGGGAAATTGAAAGAGCAATTGGTCAATCTACGTATTAAGTGCGATATCGTATTATTCAACTTAGACGAAAATCCAGAACTAGCTAATCGTGCATTGTTAAGCGGTATTCGGGGTGTTTTTTATACTACCGACAATGCTGATGTGCTAATGAAAGGCATTCGTTTATTACTCGAAGATCAGCTGTGGTATCGTCGTGATATCATGTGTAACGCATTAAACCGTATGTTGCAGTTCAATAAAGACGCATTACATAAGCTCACTGACGGTGATATTGAACCTGTAAAATTAACTAAACGCGAAAAAGCAATTATCTCCTTAATGAGTAACGGCTCTAAAAATAAGGAAATAGCTGAAGCGTTAAGCATTAGTCCACACACTGTAAAAACTCATTTATACAGCGCATTTAGAAAGACAAAATGTCGTAATCGTATTGAATTATTATCGTGGGCACAACAAAATATTCCGGACGAAATTCGCTAATCTAGTAACTCTTATTTTAATATTAAAACAGGTACTTTGTGCCTGTTTTTTTTGTTTATTCTAGAGCACGATATTTGCTAACAAATGCAATTGCCATTATTCTAAACTCGTCATCCTGATCTGCTTGGAATATGAATGCTCGACTCCCTCACGCTCTACTCTGCCAGTGCCGCCATGATGGTCGTCATGGCACTACTCAACTTTTTAACTTGGCGCGCCAACAAAAACACTCCAGGCACAGTGTTATATATTCTTTATCCTTTAGTGCTATTTATTGCTCTAATGAGCTTTGCCTTACACGGTCGTCTCGATAGCATTATCACTATTGTTCTTGCTAATAGTTTATGGTTTAGCGCGTCCATCATCCATGCATTAGCAATCAGCCAATTTTTAGGTTACCGCGGCAAAGAGTTTCGGTTTTTTGTATTAGCAACCTTGTTTTGCGGAGCATTGCTAATGTACTTTACCGTAGTTGATTCTAACCTTCGTAATCGTATGCTGGCCTCTGATTTACAGCATATAAGCGAAGCACTGTTTTTACTGTACTTATTTATTCGCTTTGCCCGTAAGCCCTACCCCAATGGCAGCATTGTCTATATTTTGATCCTGACCATTATTAGCTGTATTTTTGTCGGTCGCGCTTTTTTAATGGAAGATGTTAACAATTTCACACTGTTAAAAGAAAACTGGTTTAGCGTGACCTTACTGGTTAATGGCGTGATCGCCCCAATGTTTTATACCACCGGGATGGCGTTATTATGTAACGAGCGCAGAGAGCAAAACCTCAATCAGTTAACTAATAAAGCGCAAAAAGATCTTGAAATAAGAGGCTTATTTTTATCTACCATTAGTCATGAAATTCGCACTCCCCTTAATGGTATTTTAGGTAGTGCGCAATTGATCTTAAATCAATCAACAGACCCGCGAGACAAACCTTATTGCGAAGCCATTATAAACTCCGCCGAATCACTTAACTTGTTAGTGGATAAAGTGCTTGATTACGCAAGCCTTGACCAACACAACGAAGCACTTTATGAAGAGGACGTAGAATTTAAAACTTGGTTGCATAACTTATGTTTATTACTTAGTCCATTAGCCGAGCAGAAACGCTTAAAGTTTGAGTTAATTTATAACCTCCCAGAGCAAGCTTGTTATTACTGCGACCAACAAAAACTTCGGCAAATCATCATTAACCTCGTTGGTAATGCGATTAAATTTACCGACAAAGGTGAAGTTAAAATTCGCGTAGAGTTATTAGAGGAGCGCCAACTTGAACATCATATTCGTATTAGTGTAATTGACTCGGGGCCTGGCATTGAAGATGATGAAATAGAATACCTTACAGAGCCATACGTACAAAGTAGCGCAGGTAAAGAAAAAGGCGGAACAGGCCTAGGGCTTGCTATCACCAGCCGCCTACTAGCCAAACTGGGCTCCCAACTTGATATTACCAGTGAGTTAGATAAAGGCAGTTCGTTTAGCTTTGATATCACGCTTGTGCTTGGCGAACTCAGCCTTGTTGAACAGCGCCATCAATCAAAAGATTATTTAACTGGATTAGATGTATTACTGGTCGAGGATTTAGATTTAAATCAAAAAATAGCCATAGAATTTATGGCTGATGATGAGCATAAAATCAAGCTCGCCCGCGATGGTAAAAGTGCTATTAACCTGATGCAAGAGTACCACTTTGATGTTGTGCTATTAGACATGAACCTGCCAGATCTGACTGGCCAAGAAGTACTTAAAACCCTCAAAGGTATGGAGCATAAAAATCAACGTACCCCAGTACTCGCCTTTACTGCCAGTTTAAGCCCTGACGAAATCAAAGAGTATTTCTCATTAGGAATAAAAGACATTGTTGGTAAACCAATTAAACAACAGAAATTACGCCAAGCATTAAGTGATTCACAAAGCAGCCATGCACCCAGTATTGCCGTTGAGCTGAGTGATGTTTTATATGACAATACCGCAGCAGACACATTAAAAAGCTCTTTTAGTGAAGACGAGATTTCGTCTATTTACAACGAGTTTGTATTATCCGCACGCAACAAGCTGATCCGTGCTCAACAATTATTAGACGAAGATAAAGAACAATGTATTAAGCTGCTCCATCGCCAAGCAAGCACCGCTTTACAACTCGGTTTTAACCGCTACGGCATAGAGTTAAAAAAAATAGAACGACGCTTACTCGACAACAAACCGCTTAAAGAGTCACTCACAGAAGCATTGGTGTTATGGCAAAATAGCCTTGAGCAGTATTTAAAGTATGTCAGGGAGCAGATGAGTTGACGAATTGGCGAGTTGGCGAGTTGGCGAAGTTGGCGAAGTTGGCGAAGTTAAAGTAATAAGGAAAAGATACAATGGCTATTTTTAAAAATTTATTTCGCTGGCAGCGTGGCAGGCAAGATTCGGGCTATGACAAAATGCTTCTGTGTGGCGCCCATTGGCCAGTAAAGTTTGATACTTATTTAATTAAGTTTCCCGTTGGTAGTGAAATAAAGCCCCATACAGATAAAGTAAAAAAAGGTAAGCATTTTCGTTTAAATCTCATTATCAAACGTGCCCAACTGGGCGGTGAGTTTATGTGCGAAAACACCTTATTTCAAAGCCAGCGTATAAAACTATTTAGGCCCGATATAACTCAGCATGCAGTAACCAAAATAGAAAAAGGTAGTCGTTATATATTAAGTATTGGCTGGGTTAAAAGCGATTAACCTTCACTATTTTCTACCATACTGATCGTCAAAACGTTCAATATCCGTTTCATCTAAAACGCTGCCAGTTTGTACTTCTATAAGAATAAGTGGCTCATTTTGCGTGTTTGCTAAACTGTGAATGTGACCGGCGGCTATATAGCAAGATTGATCGGCAGTAAGCCTGTGTGCTTGGCCATCAATACGCACATCAGCAATGCCAGAGACGACAACCCAATGTTCAGCGCGGTACTGATGACGCTGCGTTGAAAGTTTGCCAGCTGGGCTGACAATAATTTTTTTCACTTTAAAGCCGGTGCCTGCAATTAACACTCGGTAACTACCCCACGGTCGATACACGGCTTGATGATGGATCAATTTATCACCGTGCTTAACGGCTAATTGCTTTAATAGTTCCGGAAGCTGCTCTAATTGGCTTTTGCTCGCGACTAAAGTTGCATCATGGGTGTGAATAATCGCTAAATCACTCACCCCAAGAGCTGCGATACTATGACCTTCTTCACCGCTGAGCAAGTTGTTATGGCTATGTAAAACCACGTCATCTGTGCTTAGGCTATTGCCTTGCTCGTCTTTATCGGCACTTTGCCATAGCGCATTAAAACCGCCGACATCATTCCAATTCAGCGCTAAAGGCAGCACCGCCACATTTGGGCTGCGTTCTAAAATAGCATAGTCGATTGAATCACTTGGACAGTTTTTTAAGACTTCATTATTGGCACGGGTAAAACCTAAGTCACCACTGAAATTGGCGGCTGCTGCAATGCAACTGGCGATTTTTGGTGCAAAACGCTCAAGTTCAGCAAGGTATGCGCTAGGAGTGAATAAAAACATTCCACTGTTCCAGCTATATTCGCCACTGGCAAGATATTGCTGTGCTAATAGTAGACTGGGCTTTTCTTTAAATTGATCAACTTCATAGCAGTTTGAAGATGCTATTTTAGTGCCATTTTTAATATAACCGTAACCGCAATGGGCTGAGTCTGGCTCAATTGCAAAGGTAATTAACTTGCCCTGTTGCGCCAAGCTTATCGCATCAGGAAGTTGCTCTATTAACAACTCAAAGTTATCAATATGATGATCGGCTGGAATCACTAATAAAGGTTTATCAAGCCCTTGCTGTAATGCATATTGTGCTGCCAATGCGATGGCGGGAGCAGTATTTTTGCCATCAGGCTCTAATAGTAACGCCATGGTTGCAACACCGATTTGCTGGCATTGGCTGCTGACAATAAAGCGATGCTGTTCATTACAAACCAAAATCGGATCAGTAAAACATGAGTCAGAGACTCTATTTAAGGTACTTTGCAATAATGACTCATCTCCCAGTAAAGGTAAAAACTGTTTTGGCATAGCTTGGCGCGATAATGGCCATAACCGCGAACCGATACCACCGGCCAATACAACTGGAATAATGGAGTTTTTCATAGCAAACACACTTAAATTTGAATGCCCGTAGTTTAACAGAGTATAGCGAGTGCATTACAGCAACTAAAAAATCTATTTTTCGTCATCGACTCGCTTTTAATTCAAGCTGTTCTACACTAAATCTTAATTACCTATATTAGGTTTACAGCTTTGCTTTGATAAGGATGTTGTTATGGCTAACCAAACCCGTTCATTCGGAAATTTTGTACGTAATATTGGCTTGACTAAAAAGCTTGTTATTGCCTTTTTGCTCGTTGCATTAATTCCCTTGGCGATAGCCATCAGTCTTGCACTGTATAACTCGGCTACTGCTTTAAATAAACAAACTTATGCTCAATTAGAAGCGGTTAGTGAAATTAAAAAAAGCGCCATTGAAAGGCATTTTGCCGATATACATGCGCAATTATTATTTTTAGCACAAAGCCCTTTACTCCACACCGCAGCAGATGAACTTAGCCGTGCATTTAAAGAGCCCTATACAACATCTCTCGACAGCACCGCAGAGCAACAGCTGGCAGATTACTATCACAACGACTTTAATACTAAATACCGGCTTAAAAACGAAGACAAATTGCCAACTTCTGAGCTGCTTTCCACACTTTCACCCACGGCTAAATATTGGCAATCACAATACCTAGCAGATAACCCATACCCACTTGGCGAGAAAGCAAAATTAGTACAAGCAAGTGCTGATAATAACTACAATTTACTACACAGCAAATACCATAGTTTTTTACTAAATTTTGCGCAAAAATTTGATTTTTATGATGTCTTTATCATCGACAATCGCAGCGCTGAAGTAGTTTACTCTGTTTACAAAGAAGTTGACTTTGCCACTTCTTTACTCGATGGACCTTATGCTAATAGCAACCTAGCATTGGCATTTAAACAAGCAAAAATGATCAATGAAGATGAAATAACCTTTGTCGATTATCAGCAATATTTGCCATCTTATAATGCACCAGCCAGTTTTATCGCCACCCCAATTTATAACCAAGGCGTACATACCAGCACCTTGATTTTTCAACTATCCATTGATGCCCTAAATGTCATTATGACTGAGCGGGCTGGCTTAGGTACAAGTGGCGAGACATATTTAGTCGGACCTGATTTTTTAATGCGTTCTGATTCCTTTCTCGACCCCGAAAACCGCTCAGTTGTAAATTCTTTTCGCTATCCAAGCATAGGTAAAGTAAAAACGCTGGCAACTGAGCTTACTCAGCAAGGTAAAAAAGGTCAGCAAGTAATCACCGATTATAGCGGCTCCTTAGTACTGTCGTCTTATCAACCTATTAACGTATTAGGTATACAGTGGTCATTACTGGCTGAAATAGATAAAAAAGAAGCTTTTGCCACAGTCAGTCATTTAACGACGATTCTCATTAGCACCTTAATAATATCGATCATTGCCATTACTCTGGTCGCTATTTGGTTTGCTCGTTCGCTCACCCGCCCTGTGCAATTACTTGTCGACACAATGCGTCACGTTGAACAAAAAGGTGATTTTTCGGTACGAACGCCAGTGCTTTCGAATGATGAAATAGGTTCATCGGCAAGTGCTTTTAATTGCCTCCTTGATGCGCTGCAAAGCTCTATTTCCCAAACCAATACGGTTATGAATAAAATGGCCGCAGGTGAATTTAACCACCGAATTAGTGCGCCCTGCAAAGGTGAATTAGATTCCTTAAAACAGGCCACAAATAATTGCGCAGACTCGCTAGAGCAAGCAATGAGTGAAATAAATCATATTATAGATGAAATGAGCCAAGGAAATTTTAACAGCCAAATAACAACCCCAATGCAGGGACAGCTGGCCACCTTAAAACAAAATATAAATGGCTCTCTGCAATCGCTAAATAGCACCATTACTGAAATTGTCGGGGTAATGAGCCATATCGAACATGGTGACTTTAAACAACAGGTTACGGTAGCCGCACAAGGCTCTTTGGCACAATTAAAAAACAGTGTGAATAATTCAGTACACAGTTTAGCGGGAGCAGTAAGTGATATCAGTCGCGTAATGAGCGCACTTCACGATGGGGATTTTTCACAACACCTTGAGCAACCTCTACAAGGCCAGTTAGCCACACTTAAAAATGATATCAACGCGAGCGTCGACAATCTCGCGTTAATCATTAAAAATATTAACGATGTTATGGCAGCCGTAAATGCTGGCAACTTTAAACAACAAGTAAATTGCAGTGCCAATGGCCAATTATCAACTTTAAAGCATAATATTAATAACTCAATTATGGGTTTAGACACTGCTGTAAGTGAAATATCAAACGTTATGCTGGCGATCAGTAAAGGTAACTTCGAGCAGACAATCGATAGCGATATGAATGGCCAACTCAATGTACTTAAAGATGATGTAAATAGCTCTATTAGCAATTTGAGTATTGTTATTGCTGAACTCGCGCGCGTTATGGCAGCTATGCGTAGCGGTGATTTTAATCAACAACTAGAGACAAACATGCAAGGCCAATTAGCGCAGCTGCAAAATGATGTGAACAGTTCTTTGACCATCACCGCAGATGCAATCGCAGAGGTAACTAAGGTATTAAGCGGGCTTGCTCAAGGCAATTTAAATCAACAAGTACAGCAGGATTACCAAGGTGTATTTGCTACATTAAAAGCAGATGTAAATCAAACGATTGAAAAACTTACCAGTGTTATTAGCAGCATCCAAGACTCTGCCTTAAGAGTATCACAAAGCGCCGCAGAGATAGCAGAGAGTAACACCGAAATAAGTCAACGCACTGAAGAGCAAGCAGCCAATTTAGAAGAAGCCAGTGCTAGCAGCAGTAACATGCTAGATGAAATAGCAGCCATTGCTAAGCAAGCTAACGAAGCGGTTAAGCTTGCAGAAAACGCTCAAATGAGCGCAACCGAAGGGGGCGAGCTATCCATACAAACGGTTCATGCCATTGTTGAGGTCAATGATTCCAGTAAGGATATTAATGAAATTGTCTCTGTTATTGATGAAATAGCATTTCAAACCAATTTATTAGCTCTCAACGCAGCGGTAGAAGCTGCCAGAGCTGGCGAGCATGGTCGCGGGTTTGCGGTCGTTGCCAATGAGGTTAGAGAATTAGCTGGACGTAGCGCAACCTCGGCGAAACAAATTAAAACGATAATAAGCAACAGCAACCAAAAAATTAGTCACGGTACCGCCCTTGCTAATTCATCAGGTGAGAAACTAAAGCAAATTGTCAGCGCTGTGGCTGATGTTAACCATATGATAGTGTCTATCAATAGCTCTTCGATTACCCAACAACAGGCAATTAAAGAGGTAGATATTGTGGTACAACGCCTAACAACCTTGATCCAAGAAAACTCAGCGATGACTGAAGAAACCATGGCTGCGGCAAAACAAATGGCAGATCAAGCTAACACTATGCGTCACTTGCTCGGGTATTTTTCACTGCAAAAGGCACCGTTATAAGGAAAATAAATTCACTAATAAATAGCAACGATTAATTGGCGATTCAAATTAACAAACTTGATAAACTAGCTGCACTAGATATTTTAATGCAAATTTAGGGATTCATAAGTGTACTTGCGACAACTTCAGTTAACAATGGTTTGTGCCTTAGCGATGCTGATACCACCAGCAGCTGTGGCTACGGCTGCTTACCAATGCACGGTTGATGGCGTGGCTACCTTTAGTCAACTACCTTGTGGTGACGATGCTAAAGAAATAAAAATTCCACCAACTAATGTGACCCAAGCATCTAATACGCAACAAAGCAAAGATATCATGGCGTCTGTAGATAGTTATGTTGCGATGCAAAAAATTGATCGTGAAATTGCAGTTTATCAACGAGAAATAAAGCAACTTCAAGATACTCTTGCAGAACAAAAAACCAAAATAAACTATATGACGCAAGACTCTGCAAATAAAATGGGTGCAAACTCAATTGCTGATGCGATAGCAAAACGCACAGCACAAGCGGAGCAACGCATTGAGCCGAAAATAAAGCAGTATCAGCAACAAATTGATGCGTTAAAAGCGTTTAAAACGCAACTAAGCCAATAAATTTAGCTTAGGGTTTGTTTAACCACTTTTATTAGCTGTGCTATATCACTACTGTTGTTATAAATATGCGGTGAAACTCGCACCCCATATGCTCGCGCATCGACACTTATATTCGCCTGAGACAGCGCGCTTAATACCGCTGGCTGTTGCTCGCCAAAATTTAAAATAGCTGTACCGCTACGTTTTTCTGGCGTTGTTGGTGACACCAAATATGGCCTAAACTCTGCACTTAATTGTTCAAGTAGCGCCAAGTTGTGCGCTCGCACTGTTGCAACACCTAATTTAGCAAAGTAACCAATGCTATGCCCTGCGAGAACAAATGGCGCAATCGATGGAGTGCCGCCCCAAAAACGCAATGCGCTATCATGATAAGCAAAGTGATGAATATCAAACTCAAATGGATTTTGATGTGAAAACCACCCTACATCTTGTGGTTCGCACACATTTAATTGCGCCTGGCTTACCCATAAATATGCCGCACCGGGACCTGAGCATAACCACTTAACGCTGGAACCAATCATAAAATCAGCATCAACTTGGCTTAAATCTAGAGGCAATACACCAGCTGACTGCGCCACATCAACAAGACTCAAACAGCCTGCGTGCTTACACAGTTGCGTAATTTCAGCTAATGGCGCTTGCTGGCCAGTATTTGAATAAGCGTGACTAATAAATACTAAATCAATATCTGTTTGAATATATTGTTGCCATTGCACGCTATCAGTTAGATCTACGTGTTCAGGAATAAACTTTATTTCAGCGCTACTAGCCAGCGCTTTTTGCATTGCAAACCCCATGCTAGGAAAGTCACTTTGCGCCATCAACACCTTACAATTAGCTTGCCGTAAGCGAGGATGCGACATAACTAACTTTGTTAAAGCGCTCGATAAATTTACTTGTGGGCAAAATTGCCTGCTCGGTGAATTAAACAATGTACTGAGCGCCTGAGTAAAGCGTTCAATGGCTGGCAGCCACTGCTGCCATGGCTCTTTATTACTCGCTTGCCAAGGAGCAAAAAAGTACTGGTTAAAATCATCTTGGCTGCTTTTCAGTGCACGGCCAACAGAGTGATTTAGCAAGTAACAGCCTGCGGCAAGATTAAAGTCATCTTTGTACATATTAATTACTCACCCATTGCTTTAATTGTGCTAAATCATCATAACGAGTTCTTATATCATCACGCTTTGCTGCTGCTCGACGATCTCTTAATTGTTCAAGAGAATCCAATAACACATGCAATGGCGGACCGCTGGCAGTTACTTTATTCATATGTTGCTGTTGCATGTGTTGAGCTGGCTGAGCTATAAACTTACTAACCAGTTGATTATGATGACCTATTGCAGTATCGCCATGCAGCTTACATACTTGTATAAACAACTTGGCATTGGTTTTAAACCACGAGCTATGGCGGGTATCTCCTGCCGCTAAAAAGTCATCCATTATGCTTGGCATACGCATAGACTCTCGCAGAATTTGCTGATCTTCAGGCATCATATATAAAAATTTATCCACCAGCATTTGTGAGTAACTCGGTTCGTTGGCAAAGCATAAACCTAACAGCATATCTATAACGTTAATTCCGGCAAAATCTCCCGCATTGGCTCCACGGTAAACCTCTTTGCCAACCCGATACGGCTTATAGTAAGGACGTACACAGAAAAAGAATCGCTCGGTGTCTAACTGATTATATAAAGCCGTATTCGATTCAATCACATCGACCAACGCCTGCTTGGCAACTTTAAGTAAATCACCGCATAGCGGATGCGAAATACCTAATGGCTGAATTTTTAATAATGCGTCAGCTGCTCGCTTATAGGCTAAAATCCCTTTGGTATTGTAATCAATAAATAATTTTTCATCTGGCAGATCCGTAAAGCGCTTATAAAGGCCATTAATCGCCTTATTATGGGTGGTTAAGTGAGCCGTCGCAAAACGCGGAGTAACCCCAATTGATGCACCAATATGCATGGCTAGTGCCGAGGCCTCGACTAAAGGGGAGGTTGTTTCGCGCGATGGTTCAGTGATCTCATGGCGTCGACAAGCCGCCATAAATAATCCTACATTGCCAAGTAAATCAAACGCACGATCAAATCCTTCATCAGTATTGCCTTCTGCCAGTAACTTACGAATATGCGCATTACCCTCAGCCTCTAACTGATGCTTAAATTGCTCCCCGACAAATTCTACGTTAGCTTTATCTTCTTGTTGCCAATAGATAGCCTCTAGTTGACTATTAATTTCTACAAAGCGGGTTCTGAGCCACTCATCAAATGCCTGGGTATTATTACTCACAGGTATTACTCCATACCAAATTTTATTGCATTTAGGTTAACAGATAACATAGAGCACAAATCAGCAAAACCACTAATAAAAACCCATACAATTAGTGATATTCACTCTATAATCACCATTAAATAAAATTTATTGTCATAGTTATGAGTTTAGATAAAAAAGATCAACAATTACTAACGTTGTTACAAAGCAATGCGCGCACCTCTGTATCAGAACTTGCAACAACTGTAAGTCTATCGGATACCCCTTGTTTGAGACGTATAAAAAAACTTGAAGCAAGCAAGGTGATCACTGGCTATCACGCAGCCTTAAACCCACGCGCACTCGGGTTAAACGTGCTGGTCTATGCGTTTGTGCGGTTGAGCCAAAATTCCGCCAGTGCGGCAAATATGTTTGAAGAACACGTGGAAAAACTGAATCATGTACTGGAGTGCTCTGTCATATCAGGAAGCTATGATTACTTATTGAAGATTATTGCTACCGATTTAGAAAGCTACGAAAGTTTTGTTAAATATAAGCTAGGGAGTATTGATTGTATTGCTAACATTGAGTCTACAGTGGTTTTAAAGCAAACATTTAGCAAAAAGCAGCTACCACTTTAAAAAATAATACTATTTAGTGCCGATTCGCTATACTGAAATATCACTATAAAAATAATATTTAACAAGGATGCATGTGAAGATTTTTCGTTCAACATCCAGTTCTTTTGTTTTTTACATATCGTTTGCTATTGCTTATTTTGCAACTGGTAAGTTATTAACTAATTTTGCCTTTCAATCACAAGTCATCCCTATTTGGCTCCCTGCTGGTATTGCCTTAGTTGGCTGTTTTATCTGGTGGTGGCGTTTTATGCCGGCATTATTTATTGCCTCTGTCGCCTTTAATTTAAGTACCGGTGATAACCCGATCACTGATCAGGTTTTAATTGGCAATACGCTAGAACAAGTACTGCTAATCGGCTTAGGCGCCGTGCTACAAGGCATGATTGGCGCTGCTCTTTTAAAGTACTGGCTAGGCCATCCGCTGTATTTAAAACAACGCCAATCGATTATTTATTTTATTTTTATCGTCGGTATTGTCGTCAGCCTCATATCGGCCAATATTGGAGTCTATGCTTTAAGTCAATTTAATCCCGCCTACAGCATTGAAAATCACTGGAAAAATGTTACTTATTGGTGGTTAGGTGACTCACTCGGTGTGCTGATCGCAACCCCCTTTTTATTGGCCTTACTACAGCCTAAATTTAAACGACACTACGTCACCCCATTGCCAACCATCGCAGTCTGCTCGGTATTATTCGTCTCTGTCGCCTTAACCACTAAACTATACAACCAAGAGACTTATTCAAATGCGATACAAATTGCCAAGCGTGAAACATCTATCATTGAAAACAGTTTACTGCGCAATTTAAATCTTAGCCAAATAACCGTACAAAGCCTTGCGAGCCAAATTCAATCAACACCAACTTTAAGTCAGCAAGAGTTTGATAGCTACAGTGCCCAATTACTGGCTGAGCATTCATTTATTAAAGCATTTTCATGGAATCGCAAAATTCCCCCAGCTCAGGTCAGTGATTTTAACAAGCAGCTCGATGAAATTTATAATTCATATAACTTTGATCCGAGTATTAAAGGAGCGCCATTATCAAACGACGATCCATTAGTGATTATTACCTATATCGCCCCTTTTGCAGAAAATCAATCCGCTATTGGTTTTAACCTCAATTCTCGTAAAGATCGCCGTGAGACTTTACTCGACCCACGCATCAAAAATCGCCCTGTAGGCACTAAAATAATTCAATTAGTGCAAGCACAACAACCTGAGCCCGCTTATTTATTATTTGCTCCTGTGTATCAACAAAATAATGAAATTGCCTCAATTAAAGGCTACGCAACAGGTGTATTTTTAGTGGAAAACATACTTGCTCAATCGCTTACGCAAGCACAAAATAAGATGTTTAATATCGCTATTTATGAAGCCAATGCTACCAACCCGTTTTATTCAAACGCCGAAAATGTGCCGACCAAAAGCAATAAGCTTACAACCATCACGATTAATTTTGCAGGGCAAACATGGCTAGTTGATTTAACGATTAAAGATGAGTTCCTACCGCATCAAACTAATCACATGACACTCTTTTTAATTATTCTACAGGTCATTGTAAGCTCACTTATTTTACTGGTATTACTGCTGTTTAATAACCAACATCTTGCACTTTCGCGTTTAGTGGCAGAGCGAACTCGCTCACTAGTTAAAGCTAAAAAGCAATCTGATTTAGCTAATCAGGCTAAAAGCCGATTTTTAGCCAATATGAGCCATGAAATTCGTACGCCGCTTAATGCAGTGATCGGTTTTTCAACCTTAGCTAAAAGTGAAGATAGCGCTGAAGTTCTCATCGGTTATCTAAATAAAATTAATTTAGCTTCTAAATCATTGTTAAGTTTAATCAATGATGTACTCGATATATCTAAAATTGAATCACAAAAGCTCACCTTGGAAGTCGCTCCTTTTGATTTAAATGCTCTTATTGCCCGGATTAGCAGTATGTTCGAACAAAGCGCTGAACAAAAAGGCATTCACTGGAAAGTTGATAACCAATTACCAACTGATATTTGGTTTGAAGGTGATGTTATGCGAATTGAGCAAATTTTATTAAACCTGTGTAGTAACGCCATCAAGTTTACCTGCGAAGGTGAAGTAAGTGTCAGCGCATACTGTAAGGAGATTACCGATAAACGTAGGCAAATTACCTTGGCTATTAAGGACTCTGGTATCGGCATTGCGCCATCAGAGCAAAGTAAATTATTTGATGCATTCACCCAAGCTGATAATTCCACATCACGCAAGTTTGGTGGCACCGGGCTTGGCTTAACAATCGCAAAAGAACTTAGTTTGCTAATGTCTGGAGACATCAGCGTACAAAGCGAGCCAGGTAAAGGCTCCACATTTACCCTGTCTGTCGAGTTAAATACGTGTGCTGCGCAACAAGTAACGGTAAAGCACACACAACAGCATGTTGATTTAAGCAAACTAAAAATACTGGTTGCAGAAGATAACAGCGTCAATCAATTAGTAATAAAAGCAATGCTTAGCTCTTTAGGGATCACCCCAACACTGGTTGAAAATGGCGAATTAGCAGTAGAGCAAGTTAAAATAAATGACTTCGATTTAGTGTTAATGGATTGCCAAATGCCCATTATGGACGGTTACCAAGCCACCGCCTTGATACGTCAAATTAAAAGTACTGAACAATTACCCGTCATTGCCTTAACCGCTGATGTAATGCCTGAGGATAAAGCCAATGCCTTAGCAATTGGTTTTAATCAGCATCTTGCAAAACCCCTCGAACTCGATAAGCTAACCGAGTGCCTAATCAATTATGTAGATGTTTATGAGCCTTAATGGAATATTACTAACTCTCACTTTATTAACAACCTCTAGCCTTGCTATCGGCCAAACCAACTGCGTTACTCAGTTGACTGATTTAAACTATATTATGAACAGCAAAAAGCAGGGCTTATTACGGTTTGAAAAAAGCAATGCTAATACGGATTTTTCCTATCAAAGTGAGCAAGCATTTAGTGATTATTTAAGCTTTGCATACCAACATATTTTAGCGGCAAACCCTCGCGCATCAATGCCTTGCCCTGTTTTAACTGATACCTATCAGCTTTTAGTTAAACAACAGCAACGTACTAGCCCCCCTAATATAGTTGATCTTATAGCGCCATTTGAATTACGCCAAAATAACAACCACAAAGCGGTTCTATTGATTCATGGGCTTACCGACTCTCCATTTACCTATCATGACTTGGCACAGATTTACTTTCAACAAGGCTATACCGTTCGTACTTTGCTGTTACCAGGCCATGGCACCGCAGCTGATGCACTAAGTAGTATTAATGCCAAACAATGGCAGCAAGCTGTTGACTATGCCATCAAGCGCACTATCAAAGATTTTGATCAAGTGATTTTAGGTGGCTACTCTACAGGTGCAGCCCTGTTACTCAATTATCTAACTGTCAAGCCCGCTAACCCAAAAATAACCGCACTGATGCTGTTTTCACCAGCCACTGAACCACATAATAAAAATGGTTGGCTGGCGAAGTGGATTGATCGTATTCCCTTTGTGAATTGGATAGATAAAGACGCCGATATTGATTTTGCTAAATATGAGTCGTTTCCATTTAATGCCGCAACCGCAGCCGACGATGCTATGCGCTCAATTGCGTTACCAGAACTAATCGAGCGTCAATTACCAAACTTAGCTATTTTTTCAGTAATGAGTGATGTAGATACCACCATTGATACCCGTGCATCGCTGCTATTATTAAGCGCCTTACATGATGTAAAGATACGCCCTGCAAATAGCTTAGATACTTTGGTTTATTACGGTGATAAAACAACCATTACCAGTGATTTTCCAAAAGACTACAGGGTATTAAATCCACAGTGCAAAAATGCAACCTGTAAAAACATTCATGGTATTTCTCATATTGCCGTAGTTAACTCACCTGATAACCCTTACTACGGTATTGCTGGCGCTTATCGCAATTGCGGCAGTTACCTCGATGATGATACTTTGTATAAGCAATGTAAAACGACCGAAAAACCTAATATTGGCGAGCGTACTGCAGAAAATATTGCAGCATTTCCAACCTTTCAACGTCTGACTTACAACCCTTACTTTACTGAGCAAGCACTCTATATAAAACAGTTTATAAAGCAGGTTGAAGGCTCGCAGGGCAATCAATAATGAGTATATTTAGTCACCGCTGGTTAACCAGTATCAGTACAATAGATGCCGCTGTTTGGCAGCAGTTTTTTGCCGATAATCCATTTACTGATCATGCATTTTTATTTGCATTAGAACAAAGCCAATGCGTATCAGCCGCGTCTGGTTGGCAACCGCAACATTTAGCCATTTACCAAAATGATACTTTGGTGGCATTAGCACCCGGCTATCTAAAAAGTCACTCTTATGGCGAATATGTATTTGATTGGGCATGGGCTGAAGCTTACCAGCAGCATGGTTTAGAATATTACCCTAAGTGGTTATCTGGCTCACCGTTTAGTCCTATTGAAGGTCAACGCCTCTCGATTGCACACTCACACCCAGAACAAGTATATCAGTACATTACACAGACTTTAACAGCTCAATGTGAGCAACAAGGTTGGTCTGGCTGGCACATTAACTTTTGCTCGCAACAGCAAGTCTCTCAACTCACACCACATCAAGGTATGCATCGTATTGGCGTGCAGTTTCAATGGCAAAATCAAAACTACGCTACTTTTGACGATTTTTTAGCGCAGTTAACTGCACGAAAACGTAAAGTATTGAAAAAAGAACGTAATAAAATAACCCAGCAAAATATTAGTATTAAATGGCTGCAAGGTGAACAGATAACTAAAGCTGTGATGAGCCAGTTTTGCGAATTTTACCAACGCACTTATTTAAAACGCTCTGGCCACATGGGTTATTTAAATCATGACTTTTTTATTTTGTTACATGCCTTAATGGCCGATAAACTGGTGATCATGCATGCCATCCATGCTCACGAAGTGGTCGCTGCAACACTGAGCTTTAAAAATAATGACACACTATACGGGCGCTATTGGGGAGCTATAGCAGAAATTGATTGCCTGCACTTTGAGCTTTGCTATTACCAAGGTATTGAATATTGTATTAAACATCAGCTTCAGTGTTTTCACTCAGGTGCGCAGGGCGAGCATAAAATAGCACGAGGTTTTGCACCGGTATTTACTCACTCCGTACATGCCGTAATGGATGCTACTTTTAGTCCTGCGATAGCAGATTACTTACAACGTGAGCGTCAGCATATGCGCATCTATCATCAGCAATGCACTGAATTATTACCTTTTAAGATTGATAACTAATGACGTTTAAAAATCAATAACTGATTATTAGCAGGCATCGCAATATCATCAACAAGCATTAACCCTGCTTGCTCAGCTAATTGCTGTACCCATTCGAAATCACGAATGCCACTTTGGCAGTCTTGCTGATTTAAAAATTCATCAAAACGCTGATTACTTTCACTGGTAAAGTTGCCGTTGTATTTAAATGGGCCATAAATACACACGAGACCTTTTGACGCTAAATGCTTATTAACACCAGTAAAAAATTGCTCAACTAACGGTTTGCTGACGATGTGTAACGTATTAGCAGTATAAATAGCATCAACGGTATTTATTGGCCAAGGGCGATTTAGATCTAACTCTACTGGTGCGTGCAAGTTATCTAGCTTTGCTTCATCAAGCCACTGTTTAATACCATTATGATTAACCAAGCGATCACTGGTATGCCATTGTAAGTGAGGCAAATTAGCAGCGAAGTGCACGCTGTGTTGCCCCGTACCTGATCCCACCTCTAACACACTCTCGACTTGTGCTAAATATGCTGTGATGACGCTTAATATTGGATTTTTATTATTTTCACACGCTTGCGAGAAAGGTTTCGTCATATATATTTCCAAGCATCTCAATACAGATGCACCAAGATTGGTAAAGTATGCCCATTAGTAAAGCAAATCTTGCAACAGATGTCGCTATTAAATAATTAATTTTATATAAAAACTATATAATTCAAAGTAATAAAAAAAATATTGAGCATGGTATGAGTTATGCATTTATCTAATTGAATCAACCAAACGGAGAAGATTATGTATATATCACCTTATACCGCCCTAGACGCTGCAATTGCGGCAAGTGAAAAACCAGTAACAGATAAAATAGGCTGTGATGAACGTGCCACTGTAATTGATTTACTATCGCAAACAAATCAACAAAATCAGGCGTTAATACATGAAACAGACCAAATATTTATTCTTGGCTACAATTAAAAAACTCACCTTCCGCCAATATTTACAATTTGTGACTTGCACCGAAACCGATTAACCGTAATGATAATAATTACCATTACAGTTAATCGGTTTTTCTTATGCATGAACATCACGCTATGCTTTATTATCAACAGCAAATGAAATGTATTTGCCCGCGACCTGGGCTACATGCGCCAGCTTTAGTGGCAAATTACATTGAAGCTGGCCTGAGTGCTGCACGTCATTACGAAAAAAACCACAGTCTATTGCTGCAAGAACTCTATCTAAGACGCACTTTCCATGAAATCCTCAACAAAATGTGCGACTCTTTAGTCCATTGTGCAATTCGCAAACAATGTTTAGAGCAACTTTATAAACCGTTACTGGCATTAAAGCGCTTTTATAGAAGTCATAATAGTATCAAGAAATACCTGATACTAGAGCGTGAAGCCCGTATTCTCAGTCACGAATTTAACCCTTTCTAGGAGTTTTCATGAGCGAATTTAGAACCGAATCAGATAGTATGGGCGAATTACAAGTCCCTACAGATGCACTTTATCAAGCGCAAACTCAACGTGCTGTAAATAACTTTCGCATTAGCGATTTAGTAATGCCAAAACAGTTTATTACCGCTCTTGCTTATATCAAACAGGCCGCAGCGCAAAGCAACTACGAGCTAGGTCATCTCAGTAAAAATAAAGCACAGCTAATCGAGCGCGCATGCCAAGAGATCATTGATGGCGAACATTTAGAACACTTCCCTATTGATATATTTCAAACAGGGTCAGGTACTAGCACTAATATGAATGCTAATGAGGTGATTGCAACTTTAGCAAGTCGTTATGGTGATGAGGTTATCCATCCCAACGACGACGTAAACATGGGGCAAAGCTCTAACGACGTGATCCCTACCACTATTGCTGTAAGCAGTGTAATTAACGTGGTGTATGAACTATTTCCGGCGCTGGATCAGCTATCACAAACGTTGGAGCGCAAAAAGTCAGAAATAGGTGAAATCGTAAAAACGGGTCGAACTCATTTGATGGATGCTATGCCAGTGACATTTGCGCAAATTCTAGGGTCTTGGCAACACCAAGTTGATAGTGCAATGGCAGGGATCCGCTATAGCCTTGAGGGGGTATCTGCTTTAGCGCAAGGAGGCACAGCCGTTGGTACTGGTATAAATGCCGATCCCCTGTTTGCTGAGCAATTTTGTAAAAATCTCAGTGCCAACGTCGGCGTACGCTTTGTGCCAAGCAAGAACTTTTTTTATAACATAGGTTCGCAAGACACTATTGTCGCTTTATCAGGGCAGCTAAAAGTACTCGCGGTTGCACAAATGAAGATAGCAAACGACCTACGTTGGATGAATTCAGGTCCACTAGCTGGCCTTGGTGAAATCGAACTAGAAGCTTTACAACCCGGTTCATCAATTATGCCCGGTAAAGTAAATCCTGTGATCCCTGAAGCGGCAGCCATGGTTAGTGCACAAGTGATTGGTAATGACGCAACTATTACTGTTGCAGGTCAATCAGGTAACTTCGAACTCAATGTAATGTTACCTGTAATAGCTTACAATATTTTGCAAAGTATTGAGTTACTAGCAAATAGTAGCCAAGCATTAGCTGATAAAGCGATTCGATCCTTTAAAGTGAAACACACAAGTATCGACAAAGCACTCGCCAAAAACCCCATATTAGTGACCGCGCTTAATCCAGTCATTGGTTATGCTAAAGCAGCTAAAATTGCCAAACAAGCATATCAAGATGGCCGTCCAATTCTTGATGTTGCTGAGCAAGAAACTGACCTATCACGTAGTGAGCTGGAAGCTTTACTCAATCCCGCAAAATTAACCCAAGGCGGACTATAAAAATATTAAACCCGTCCTTAGCGTCGGGTTTAACCTTTGAATGCCATAGTTTTTATTGCTGTGTTATCTGCAAAGTGTATGATGGTGGTTACTTGTTCACCACTATGAAGGTTTATCATGCGCTTATTTATTATCGCGCTTCTACTGCCGTTATGTTTATCGGCTTGTTCTGATGCTGCGACCCCGAATAACAACCAACTTAGCCCGGCTCCTGCAGCGCTAGTTAAAAATAATCAAGCGACTAAGTTAAATCCGCAAACAGAAGTTCCGGCAACAAGAGATAACATTAAAAAGGTCCACCAGCAATTACAGACACAAATTGCAGATCTAAACTGCGATAACAGCTCTCAATGTAAAGTATTACCGGTTGGTAGCCGTGCGTGCGGCGGCCCTAGTAGCTATATTGTTTACTCTAATAAAACGGCAAATGAGCAAGCCGTTGAAAAGTTAACTCAGCAGATCACCAGCCTTGAAAGCCAATTTAATGCACAGAACAAGATGATCAGTATTTGTCAGCACCTGACTGCCCCTGCGGCTCAGTGTATTGAAAATAAATGTGTTAAACTAGAAAGCTCTGCGACAAGTGTTTATTAAGGGAAACCAATATGAGTCGTTCATCATATTCTAAATTTTTAGTAACAACAGCCAGTTTGCTGATCCTCAGTGGTTGTGTCAGCACTTCTGACTCAACACCAGCAAACGGCAATGCAAATGTATCTAAATTAAATAGCGCATTGGCTGAGTTGGTGCAAGATAATAGCTGTACCGCGAGTTTTCAATGTAAGGTGCTTGAAGTAGGCCAACGCGCCTGTGGTGGTCCAAGCCGCTATGTAGTGTACTCAACCTTGCACACACAACAAGAAAATGCAGAACAGTTAGCGGATCAAATTACTCAGCAAGAAACTGCCAATAATAAAACCAATGGTTTAAATGATTGTTTACCGGTTTTACCTGTGCAAGCATTATGTATTGATCAGCAATGCCAGTCGTTTGAGCTAAAATAGTCGCTCTGCTGCAACCGCGCTATACCAATAATGGGATCAGCGCGGAAATTACCACGACCGCCACAATACAAATCCCCGCTTTAAAAATAAAATGCATCGGCATCTGCTTTTTAACCCAATAGGCATAAATAAACCGTAAGAAATAACTCGCTGCCGTGCCAAACAAAGCAAAAATTAGTAGATAGGCGATTAAAATAATATTCACAACAACTCATTATTTGATAATTTAAGCCCTAAGTGTAAGGGCTTAATAATCAGAAGGCAAAACCTAGCGTTTACTAGTTCGAGCAATCAGTAACTCAGCAACTTGCTGTTTTACTGCCCGCTTATCATCTGGGGCAACGCCAAAGCGTTCAGCAAGTAATGCTATTTCTTCATCATTAAGGTTAAATGATAAACGTTGACGCGTTTTTTTTGATTTAACCTCAAGTGATAAAATTTTGCGGATCATATCGGATGGCGTTAGCTCTTGATCAATGGCTTGCTTTTTTATCGATTTTTGCACTTCACTGCTAAGATCAAACGCCATTTGCGTGGCTCTTACAGCCTGCTCCTGACGTAACCATTTATCTTTTGCATTACTCACTGCGCATCTCCAGGGAACAGATCAACAATGTCTGTGATTGGTCGGGTTAAAGTGAGTGATACTTCAGTTTCTCCACCATCCCAAATCTCAATGTTTAAACCATGGCTCCCATCGCTCGACTCAAGGCAAATCATTTCGCATGGTTCGCCACCTTCTTGCTCATAGCGTGGTAATGGCTGGCTACGATAATCTTTATTATGAAAATAACACACAAATGGTGATTCACTTTGTTGATAGCTTTTAGCTAAAAACTGCATGTAACGCTCTGGTGTATTTTTCACTTCTAAGTAGGTTAAATCGTCTTCGTCAAAGATGCGCGCAAACGCATCCAGTGTGAAGATTTCATCCACTTCATCACGTTGGATTTTGATTGAAAAATTCGCCCACTCTTCACCATCGCTGCGCTCTATTTGCAAAAAAACCACCTTGCCAGCATCACTTTCAAGCACTAGCTCATAATCAGCACTGTGCTGATATTGATAAGTTTGCACATCGGTAACGCGCAATGTTTGCCCTTTTAGCCAACTTGGGTAAGCAAACGAATCAATCACTGTGAACATATCACCTTTTTTAAGTTCACTAGGGTGATTTAATTGGCGTTCAGGGGCTTTTTTAGACTTAAAGAAGTTAAACATAGACTGCCTCATAAGCAAAAAAGGTAACTTATAATAAGTTACCTTTTAATAATCGTAATTGCGCGTTAGCCGTTTTGCTTCGCTTTAATACGCGCTAAGATATCTGCACTTTTTGGATTGCTATCACCAATTCCAGCTTCAGCCATTTTAGCTTTAAGATCATCGCCATTAGTGTCAGCTTCAAGTACTTTAGCAGCACCAAGCTGGTCACTACGATCTTGTTGACGTTGCTTAATACGCTCAAGTGATTGGCGTGCATTCGTCATCGACGAGCTATTAGTATTAAGTGTGCTATTTACTGCCATTGTTGCTTGTTGCACGCTTTCAGTGGTTTTAACCATAGTAAGCTGACGTTGGTTTTCTTTGATCGATTTTTCAGCATCTTTTACTTGCTGCTTCAACGTTACAATGTGATTGCTAAAACCAGCTAACACTTGATCATGCTCTGCTTTTTCAGCTTCAAAGTCGCCAATTTTCTCAGCAATTTCTAGCGCTAACGGTTCATTACCTTTTTCAAGTGCTTGACCTGCATACGCTTCGTGCTCAGCAATTGAGGCATCTAATGCGCTAATCTTACGCTTCGTTTGCATTTCTTTAGCCATCACTTCAGTTAGGCTTTTTTTAGCACGCTGCAGCGCGTTTTGCGCATCAGCAATTTCTTGTTCAAAGATACGAATCCCATTCGCGTCAACAATTGCTTCGCCCGCTTCACGCGCGCCGCCACGTACTGCTGTAAATAACTTTTTTAAAATACTCATAATCTTAACTCCACTTAAAATAGCTAGCTGTTAATCGTTTAAATAAATGGTTACCGCTTCTAATGCATCAATGGCATTATCAGCTAAAGTAACTAGCTCATGGGTAATATCATCAAACGATGAATTAACCGACAAAGCACCAAAGATCGCATATTTATCATCAATCTTCGCAAATGCACTCAGCGGGATTGGTACATTCAAACGTAATAAGGTTTCATTCAACTCATCACGTAGTTCAGGCTTCACTTCCTCATCAGCGAACAAATAGCTAATACATAACAGCTGCTCTTGTGTCTGAGTAACAAAAATAGGAAGCTCATCATTGCCATCTACTATGACTTGCAACACATCTTGCTCGCCTGGATTGGCAATCAAGAAAGACTCAAAGTTAGCGCCTTCAGTTTCAAAAGATGCTAGTTTTATTGAAAGTTCATTTAATTCCATGTCTCTGCCTTTTGTCATTTGACATATTATGTCTGAGTTAAGATTCGCATGGTCGACATATTATGTCAACCATGATTTATTAATTTTTATACAATTCACTTTCTATCTGCCATGCACTACGATAATAATCATATAAAGTACCTGAGCCTAATTGATTGACTTCAATATCATTTATTTGTTCAAAATAATGATTGGGGAATACGAATGCTGCCAATAAATATTTTTTACTGATCCATCTAGAAGCAACTGGTAAGCTTGTTATATCGCTAATTCTCGCACTTGCAGATTGACCTGTGGTGGTTGCAATCGTCCATCCCCATTGTCCAAATGATGGAATATTTTGCTGGTATTGCTCAACATGCTTAAAACCTGCCGCTTTGACTGTTTTACCAATACTTAAAAATGCTTTTTTAGCATGATAAGGCGAAGTTGACTGCACAGCCATTGCACCATCTGCGGCTAGTAATTGACGGATATGATTATAAAAATAGTCACTGTACATTTTATTTAAATCGGGATGATTCGGATCAGGTAAGTCAATAATGATGGTATCAAAACGCTTACCTTCATCAAGTAACCGCTCTACTTCAAGAAAAGCATCACCCACTTTAATATGCGATCGAGGATCAGCCATTGAGTGCTTATTAAGTTTAGTTAAGCGCTCATGAATAGCTGCCGGAGGATTAAATTCATCGTCATCATGACCAAATAAACTAAGTAACTGGGCATCTAAATCAATTAAGGTGACTTCTTTAACAGGCCACTTCAATACGTCTCTTAGTGCTAACCCATCACCACCGCCTATAATCAATACATTATCGTGACGGTTCGAGGCTAATAATGGCGGATACACTAACATTGAATGATAAATTTGTTCATCGATGCTAGAAAACTGTAAGCGGCCGTTTAAGTAAAGATCGGTAATTGGATCGGGTTGATTGCGGCTCAATCGCTCGGTTAACACTAGATGCTGATACTTCGTCGCTTCAGAATAAATAACTTTATCCTTATAAAGCACATTACTTAAATCTTTCATCCAGCTACTACCAAGCATTAAAATAAAACCAAATAACACCAGTAAAGCGATATGACATACCAGTAATAGTTTGGCGTTACGGACATAGCTATGATAACGCCATAAGAATGCCAAACCTGCGATAATATTAAATAGCGCAGTCCATGCTGCAGCCTGCATGATTGGCATAGCCAACATAATGCTAACCCAAATAGCCGCTCCAATACCTGCACCTATATAGTCGGCACCGTAGATCGTGCCAGCATTATTTTCTAAGAAACGACCATAAACATGCTGACGTATGCGAGCGATAAGTGGAATTTCCATACCGATTAATAGACCTAACAATAAGCCAAATACATAAGGAAGGAATCGTGACCACTCTTGGAGTTTTTGAAATATATAGCCGTTAAGAATTACATCAGCTGGTAGATTAAAAATGTCAGAAAAAATATGCGGTAAAGAATAACTAACAGCAATAACGCTGGCTATAGCTAAGATACAACCCATACCAACAAGTGCAATAAGACTTTCAAGCCAAGCAAAAGCGGTAAAGGCATCCTTAAACCAACGCGCTAAAAAAGCCCCTATACCCATTGCTACGATCATAGTGCCTATCATCGCATAAATAGCGCTCTCTACAGAGCCTAAAACTCGTCCGGCATAATGAGATAGCAGATATTCATAAATAAGGCCACACCCAGCGAGTATGGCCATAACAGTAATTAATAAAAAATCATGCCCAAGTAAGGAGTACTTACTTGGGCTTTGCTTAGAATGTGACAAGTTTTACGCGCCTAATAGAGTTGCCATGGTAATACCCACAGCAAACGAGATTGCCGCTGAAATAGTTGCTACACCCACATTTTTTTGACGGTTCACTTCGTCTGATATATCGCAACCTGAAAGGATAATTTTAATCGTAATTAAATGCAGTACGATAAATGCAATTAAACTAATCAAAGCGCTAATCGCCCAGAAAATCAAGCTGGTGTTAATGCTATCTGCAGCATAAGGCGCGATACCTGAAGCCGCAGTAAGCGCAAGCGCGCTACCGATTAAAAAGCCAGCATAGCGAATACCAACAGCCAAGTTACCGTCAACAATTGCTTGTTGTAGGCAATCTCCACTTCGGTTAGTACGCTTAAATAGTTGTACGCGATACTGGCTCACGAGCAATAACGCAATGCTACCAATAATAAACGCTGCTATAACGATTGGTAAACCATGCCAGCCTTCTGTAGCCACCCAAAATAGCGCTGAGCGAATCACGATTGCCACACTCACAACATGGCCAAAATCAATCACCGCGGCAGTTACATTACCCTTCACTATTTCATCATGTAAGCTGACTTTGCGCAGTGCCACTTTATCTTGAAAAAAGTGCCCAAGCTTTATTAGCACAATAGCTAACAAACCATAAGCTGCCATTTGCAATGCTTCTTGCTGTAAGCTCACTGCAAATGCACCACTGCTTACACCCGTCAGCACAATTGCTAAAGCAACTAAGCCAGCAGCAAAGCTAATACCAAACGCAAAATTATCACGCTCAGTGATCTCATCATTGGCATGTAAGTTAGATACCCAACCTTTGATATATTTAAGGCTCACAAACAGTGCAATAATAATAGCAAAATCAATCGCGATTGCTTGTAGTGACCACATAGTTATTCCATTAAATTCGTACATATTCTTTAAACTCCAACACTAAATCTTTAAATAGCCGTTTACTTACCGCGACTGACACCGCGAGAGGTTCTATTATTGCTGTTTCTGACCGATCCCGAGTCTTTACTATAGCTACTGGTTTTGGAGTAACTACTGCGACTTTTTGGTGGTGTATAACTGCTACGACTTAACCCAGAAGCCCCGGTTTTTTTAGATGCATAAGGGCTTGTGTATTGCTTACCTTGGCGTTGATACGATTGCTTAGTACGTGTTTCAACGGCGGTTTGTGCTTTAATTTGCTTAGGGCTAGAATAACGCGCACGACCATAATCATTATAATAACTATACTTACGGCGCTTGCTCCAACTACCATATTCAACACGATCAAATACATCACCTAAAATGCGGTACATGCCATACCACTGCCAAAAGCTGATACCGCTACTGTTAGTTTGCCAATTACCATAATTAGGATTGCCGACTAACTGGTTGCCTTCACCAACCCCTTCAGCCTGCTGACTGATTGCACCGACACGCGCAAGCGAGCCACCCGACATATCAGCAAGCATGTTAATAGGATCGGTCAAAGCATCCGAAAATAAAGCGGGCTTTGCAGCATCTCGCAACAAATCAATATTTTGCAGTGTTTCATCGTAAGGAGGAATAAGGTAAGTACTTTTGATATCAGCTAAGCGTTGTTGCAAACCTGAGTAAAGCGGGCCTTTTCGAGTTGCATCTTGCACGAGCACGCCAGCAATTTTAGCTAGCTCTGGCTTTTCATTGCTAAGTATACGGCCATATTCGCTTAATAAAGCGGCATTACGAATTGAGCCGTTATCTAAGGCACTACCAAGTCCTGCTAACTCAACTTCAGCTTTAGCTATAGATTGTTTAATTGTTTCTTGTAACTGCTCTTCTTTCGATTGACAGCCCATAAGTAAGCTTACCAAACAAAATAAACTGATAAGTTTCCAAGCTTTTATATTCGACATTCATGTCACCTGATTTACTAAATTAACCCAGCTAGTTTTACACAGCTCAGAAAGTAAACCAAGGAGGAAATTGCAACAAGATAATATTTTCTAAAGGTCAAAGGCTATGCTTTACTGCACTCAACTTTTAATTAGCTAGATGACAGCTACAGTCTCGACACGGGATCCCCATTCATAGTCGACAAACTCCCACACAAACATGAAGCGCTCAGCTCTTCTGCTTTATAAGCATAAGATCAGCGAGTAAACCTAGTAATAGTTTTTGTAATTTAGTTGGGTGCCCTCTCATTTGAATTTAAAAAAGTGCTCATTTAATAATGGATACTTAAACGTACAAATATCCATTACATAGTATGGCCTAGCTAACCAGATTGAATAATTTGTTCTTATTACATTGACAATGTTGCCTCATTAAAATAATGTAAAAAAGGTACAAAGCAGAGAATGAAAAATTCTCCAATTATATAATAAGGAATTTTTAATGAAGAAAATGTCTATTACCGCTTTTCTAATGTCTTCACTAGTTTAAAGCACTCAAGCATTCGCCGCTGATTTCAGTATAACTAAAGAGAAGCAACCAAGCAGGATGCTAGTATTAAGCTCTGCCGGTGGTCTGTCATCATCTCTATTTTCTATATTACATGGCGATTTAAGAGATATTCCACTTGAGAGTAAAACAGGTAAAATTACTGGGATTAATTACACATCTGCAAATTACCCAGATTCTTTTGGCGAGATTGTTGAATTGTGCTTTTATCGAGCATATAACAACAATCCCGTTAAGTGCGAACCAATTGTGCCAAACTCTACTGGAGAGGTAACAGTATTTAATGGTGAGAGCTTCAAACCAGGTATTCAAGTATCAATTGTTCATAGAGTTGAAGCAACTGGTACTTTCCATTATTCAACACCAAATAGAATAGAAAGTATAACTTTTAACTACACAACTAACTAATTAACACCTTAGACTCCAAATTTAATCAAAGGAGTCTATTTTCGTTTAGAGGGTCAATAGTATGGATATACCTGATATCAAGAGAAGTTTGTTAAATGCGAGAAAAGCTTTTCCTCAGCCACAATCTGACCCCAAAAAAAGTAAGGGTATAGAAATACATGCATCGGTTTCTTCATTATCGTCGAAATTAAGTAAGGCCAAAAGCTCTATTGATATTTCTAAATTAAGTCAGCAAAATTTATCTCTACATAAGGAAATACTCTCTTCAAATGCAAAAATAAATAGTGATGAGGTTGCCACAGCAAAATGGGAATTTGAACATTTATCCAAATCAAAACTTGAGACGATAGCATTAGACACAAGTAATACATTTAGCAGCTCAGAGAGGGTAGCTGCATATGAAAGATGGCACACACTTGATCAGCAAAACCTATCAAACCTAAAACGAGACAGCCTTAAATACGAAAGTAACGTTACCGCACTAGCATCATTTGAAGAATTACTATTATCTCATCTGAACTCTTTTTCTTCTTTTAGTAAAGCGATGGTTTCCGATGAATATAGCTCGCAAGTAACATCACAGTTCGAGTCTATTTTAGATGAACGGGATTTAGAAAAAAGCAAAAATATAAGCCGGTCTGAGCATTATTATGAAGCTATGGTGACGGATATTTTTGGTGGCACTGAATCAGAAATTTTAAGCGGCGCTGATGGGATGTCCTTATCTAACTTAATGCGAAGTTCTTATGAATTTTTGACACAAGGAGATAGAGAGTTATTAGCTGATATCTATGAATATGCTGATAATAATAATATAGATTTTAAGTATATCCGTCAGTTTGCCAGTGATCTTGGTGGTTACAGAATGCATGACGATGGGAAGATACTTAATAATTTTAATAATGGACACTTCAACGGTGAAGGATACCAGCTTGCGGTCAGCTTTACGGATAAAGATCAAGCTACGATAAATAATATTCTTGATAGTCAGAAAAAATTATCTTCATCTGATATAGATGAGGGTTTCATTTCGTTTATGACTGAACCAGGTTTAAGTGCATTGTCTCATAGGGGTAGTTACCAATTTCTACAACATATGATAGAAATAAAAGCGGGAATAGTGCCAAGCTTTTCGGCTGAAAAATTTAAGGCTTTTGAAGATTCTTCTAAGGTTGATGATCGGTATGTTATTATTACTTCAGATAAGCAGCTCCTCAGACCAGAACCTGATGTTATTTGTAAAAATGGCACCTGTGAAGTAACCGAAAAAGGTCTTAAAAACAATGTTACTTTGGAGGAAAATAAAGGCAATCCAATATTAGATCTTAAATCTAACTCAATAAGCTCCCTGTTAGAACTCAGAGTGAACAATACAACCGAAAATAACACTCTATTTCAATGGCTTGCTGATTGAAGTCGAATTTATTTTAACAACCTTCTAGGCTAATACCAAACACATTTCGGATGCGACGCGCTATGGAGAGCACGCTGTGGTCATAGTTGATCACGCAAGCTGGCACATGGGCAATGTTGATGAAGGCATTAAAAATGTCTCTGTGATACCTTGCCTCCTTATACCAATCTGCATAAAGATTAAGTCAATTTTATCCAGTCTCTAGAGCATATGCTTTTAACCGTATCAGGCACTGAGATGAATTTATTCCACGCTTGCAATACCTGTTCGACTATTTCTTCATAACCACTAAATACACGGTTTGATAGACAGTGTTGCCGAATCCAACTCCATACTTGCTCTATTGGATTTAACTCCGGGGAGTAAGGCGGAAGTTTTATTAGTGTGACATTATTGAATGGTTGTACCGTATCAATAGTATGCCAACCAGCGCCATCAACGATCACGACCGCATGACGTCCTGCCTCCGTGGCTTTTGATATTAATTCCATGTGTTGCGTCATGACCTCTTTATTGACGATAGGGCTGATCAGCGCTTCTGTTTTACCATTACTTGGGCAGACTGCACCAAATAAGTATCCATACTCAAACTGCTGTTGTTTTGTTGCGCGAGGCCTCGAGCCTGTTTCAGCCCATAAGCGTGTTGTTTGATTCTGTTGTCCAAACCGTGCTTCATCTTGAAACCAAACATCAATGCGCTCTAAAGGGAGATGTCCTGGGGTGTGAAGGATCGTTTCCACTTGGAACTTTTTTAAAAGCCTCTTGGCTTTCTTTTGACTGCTTTGGGTGCTTAGAACGGCTTGTGATCCAGCTAAACCCACGCTTCTTGAGCAGTTTGTAAATATGATCGGTGTGATATCTTATGTTGAACTGGTCATAAATATACTGAGCAATATCTTCCCCCATTAGTCTGCCTCCTTCTGAAGAACTTGCTGACTGTTTTACATAATCTGACAGTGTATTTAGTTGTTGTGAGGTTAATTTAGCTGGACGACCTTTAATCGGTTTGTTGTTCAAGCCAGCAACGCCATTGTTAAGGTAGTTTGAAACCCATTTATTGACACTGCCGCGCGCTGTATTTAGGCGCTTAGCAATATTCGTTCTGTTTTCACCCTCAAAGAATAATGAAACAGCAAGCAGGCGTATGCGCTTTCTTGCATTAGGCTCTTTACGTGATAAAGCTAAAAGTTGCTTGGATTTTTCTAAGTTCAATTTAGTAAAAGTAGATAAGTATCAGTGTGTTAATTAGATCACATAATTTGGCAGATTGGTATAATTTGGCAGATTGGTATCATTAGCTGATAGAGGAAATAAATTTGCGAGTTTCGAGTTTCGAGTTTCGAGTTTCGAGTTTCGAGATTCGA
>NZ_JACJEI010000042.1:0-29353 GCF_014163985.1 Pseudoalteromonas sp. SR41-4
TTGCTTGGTAACAATAGCGTTTTGGACCCACCTGACCCCATGCCGAACTCAGTAGTGAAACGAAACAGCGCCGATGATAGTGTAGCATTTGCTATGTGAAAGTAGGACATTGCCAGGCTCCAAATAAGAGAAACCCGTTACAGCAATGTGACGGGTTTTTTGTTGTCTGGAATAAATTAAAAAGAAGGTTCGAGGTGAAAGGTAATAGGTTAAAGGAAAAGAATAAGATTGCTATGTGACTTTTTACCGCCGTGGGCACTACGACATCCTAAAGCGCAGCACACCATGGCTTCAAATTTAGAAAGCCCGACTAGTAATAGTCGGGCTTTTTACATCAGCAGTAAAGTGAATGAGTGAGTTGGTGAGGAAGACAGCGTTAACCTTTTGAGATGCGTGCACTGCTATTTTTAATCATGAGAAACTAGTCAACTCGCACTCTTTATAAATAAAGGCAAACTAGTGTTTTTTATAAGTAACAGGCAAACCTGTAACCTCTATAAGTGATAGATAAATTAGCGAAAGCTTTGGAATAAAAAACGCGTAGTCTTGCTGCTACGCGTTTTAGTATTTAGCTTCTAGAAAGTTGCTCGAACGCTAAGTGCAAAGCGTCGATCTGTCGTGAAGTTCAACGCCTGAGTTTTAGTGCCCGCTTGATCCATTTGATATTTAGTTTTGGTTTCAGTCTCGAGTAAATTACTCGCTTCAACACCTACTTTCCAATGATCATTAATGGTGTAGTATAAGCTGGCATCCATCATACCTGAAGCCTCAGCATAAGCTGGTACATATTCTTCAGATTCGCGTAGGGTTAATAAATATTCAGAGCGCCACGTATAGGCTAGACGAAAAGAAACCTTTTCGTATTCATACATACCGATAATATTTAAGTTTTGGTCTGAATACCCTTGCAGAGGTAGCCCACTGAACACACGGAAAGTGTTACGGTTATCAGCGATAGGATTACCATTTTCATCGAATCCTAATGTTCCATTTGAGATTTCGTTAGGATCTTCTAAACCACTCTGGTCTATGAAGGTATAGTTTAATTGTAAACCTAAACCACCCCAAGCGCCTGGCAGCATATCGTAGAATTGAGAGTATGAAAATTCAGCACCGCGCAGTGTACCAGAGCCAGTATTGGCAGGACCATATGCAGATAAGTTGTATTCTTCAGTTCCGTATGTCACGTCAAGGTCAAATGTTCTATTGCGAATAATGTTATCTAGTTTTTTATGGAATAGCCCCAAAGTAACGTAGCCTGCTGGCGCGAAATACCATTCGGTTGTTAGATCGGTATTTATTGCTGTTTCAGGTTTAAGGTAAGGATTACCCGATAATGCGGTCAGTTCTATATCATCGATTCCTACAACAGGGTTACTCGTTTCATCATAGTCTGCGCCAGGTGTTTGGAGACGACGATTATAGTCTAGATTGATAATACTGATGTTCCGTGCATCAACTAGGCTTGGGTAAAATAAGGCTTTTGAGATGCCAAATCTTACCACTACGTCTTCGCTAATACCCATGCTTAGGTTTAGGCTTGGTAATATTGTGCTGTAATCAGTACCATCCACTGTGCTCAGTGTTGATTCACCCCCAGCAAGATCATAATAGCGCTTGTATTCTGGCTGCTGCATTACTGTATTTAAGGATGTTCCAGGTTCACCGCGCTTACTTACCGGCGGTTGCACTAATGCGCCAGTGGAGGCTAATTTGTAGTTTACATAGCGTAAACCTACATTACCGACTATTGGAATATCTTGCGCGACAAAATCAAAGTCGCCACGTACATAAAACTCGGTGCGTTTTTCGTTTGTTGCACTGATATTATGAGCAGCATAAGGGCCTTCAACACGGTTTGGCTTATCTGTATAAGGGACGTAAGTACCCGTACAAATACCGTTGTTTGCTGCGCTGTTTGTTGCATTATGCCAACCGTCTTTACAGCCCTGGCGGAGCGAATCAGCATAATTTTTGACTAATTCCATGCGTGGAAAAAGGAAGTTATTTACATTACCTTGCAGTACTTGACCGTTGTAATAATCAGAGAAATCAACACGCTCAAATAATTCAGGTCGATTAACTGCAGAAGCTGCATTACGGTCATCTTGTACCCATGGTGTACCGATTGCAGACCAACCTTCATAAGCGGTGTCGCGAACAGTCAAGTCTTTGTCTGAGTGATAAATACCAGATTTAATGTTAGTAAATGTACCATCGAGTTCGTAATTAACATCTAATTTAAAACTATTGGCTTTGGCTGTATTATGCTCTATTTGTTCCATGCCACTACCAAGAAATAGATTTGGTACAGGACCATTCCAATCTTCATTAGGAGACCAACCTGCGGTTAAAATATTGTCACTGAGAAATTCAACAGAAGGTCTAGAGCCGCGCATATCTAGGAAGTAAGGCGAAACTACATGGACATGATTACCTCGTGTTTGACCTGACATACTGTAATTTTGTAGTGATTTTTCAGAGTCTATGTGTTGGTAATCGAAATCAACCGTCAGGCGATCAATTGGTTTTAGTGTTAGTTTGAATGAAGTATCTTTAACGGTATTTTCGTTATAGTTCCAGCGACTTCGATAGAAAAAAGGAGTTTCAGGACTTACACCTAAAGCAATACCTGATGTGACGAATCCATTCTCAGTGGTTAATGGGTAACCATTTTCAGCATCATCCATCCAATTCTGAGATGAGCCCATAAACCCTTTAAAGCCTTGAGCTGCTTGTCCAATTTGGCGTTCGTTCCACTCCAATGAGGCTCTTGAATTAATATGTTCCAAGGTGGCCACTATAGTTTCGTCGTTGTTAGCCCATTGCAATGATGATGTAAAGCCAGTGCGTTTACGATCATTAGTAGCTGTACTCATATGAATAGCAACCGGAACATGCCAAACACTCGCTGCAGGTTGACCGGGTAAAGCAGGGCCATCAACCGGCGAGCTTGGATCAACACCTATGATGCCACCCCATTGATCAGTAGTGGGAATAAATGAATCGCCACGGGAGTGGAAATTACCTAAACCAATACCATCACCTCGTGTTTTATATTCAGATTGTGATCCGGCAATAAGAAAGCCAAATTTACCTGCATCAGTTTCCCAGTTATCAGAGAACAGAGCGGAGAAAGAAGGAGTTGTCTCATCTCGAAAGTCACTGTAATTAGCTTTTGCGTTAAAAGAGATAATACGGTCTGTGGAATCAAATGGTTTGCGAGTAATTAGGTTGACTGTACCAGCAATACCTCCTGATATAAGATCCGCGGTTTGGTTCTTAACTACTTCTACAGCTCCTAGTAGCTCCGCGGGGAAGTCCTCATAGCTTAGGCCACCCGATGGATTTGCGCTAAATGCATCACGGCCATTTACTTCAGAGCGGACCCGGTCCAAGCCTCGAATAAGAACACCAGTCCCCTCATCTGCATAATGCTTCGGATCACTAGAAGATGCAAAGCGTTCAATTGTGACCCCAGGAACACGTTGGAGAGCCTCAGTCACTGATTTGTCAGGCAGTGCACCAATATCTGATGCCGTGATAACATCCTTTACGGTATCAGCATAGCGCTTTAAGTTTTGTGCGCTATAGATACTGCCACGGATGCCCGTGACCTCTATAACCTCAATTGATTCATCTTTATTAATAGGTTTGACATCGCTGTCATTCTGTTGCGAAGTTTGAGCTGTAAGTAACAGTGGACAAAGACCTAGTAATGCATATGAAATCGCAAGGCTAAGCCGAGTTTTCGTTCGTCCAGTGTTGTATTTATTGCTATCGATGACTAATTTTGACATGGTTTAATCTCTTTTACTTATTTTTATAACCAGTTGTAACCTTGCATTTTAACGAGGGCAAAGTTACTCCTTTCGATCGGCATTGCTACTTAATATGCCAAGTTTTAGTTACTACTTTAAATTAATGCAATACTTTTTTAACATATTAAAAGAAATAAAGTAACATTTATTTTGTTTTTTAAGGTTACTTTTTAACAGGAGCTAAGGATTAGTCGTTCTTTTAAATGTAAGGGGGTAGTTATTCCATAATAATTGTTATATGAAAATAGCGACAGGAGATAGGGTTATTACCCCGAACTCAGGTTTAGTAGTAAGAGTGATGGATTTAATTTTCTGGTTAAAATCAAAAACGCCAACTCGAGGTTGGCGTTTTAATTATGAGGCTAAAGTAGCTTATTAAGCTTTAGGTCCTGCATTTTTAATTTCGTCAGATACGTCGTATTTAGCAAAGTTTTCAGTGAAGTCTGCTGCAAGTTTGGCCGCATATTCAGCGTATTTAGCTTTATCTTCCCAAGTATTGATTGGGTTAAGTAGCTCGCTGTTAACGCCTGGTACTGCAACTGGTACGTCTAGGTTTAAAACATCAATATGTTGAGTTTCAACGCCAGCCAGTTTACCTGATACGATTGCATCAACAACAGCGCGGGTAGTTGGAATATCAAAACGCTTACCTGTGCCGTAAGGACCGCCAGTCCAACCAGTGTTAACTAGGTATACCTTGGCGCCAAATTCACGTACACGCTTCATTAGAAGCTCCGCGTATACACCCGCTGGACGTGGGAAGAATGGTGCACCAAAACAGGTTGAGAATGTTGATTCGATATCGCTGGTAGAGCCAATTTCAGTAGAGCCAACTTTTGCTGTGTAACCGCTTAGGAAATGAAACGCTGCCGCTTCTTCGCTAAGGATTGATACTGGAGGTAATACGCCGCTTACATCACAGGTTAAGAATACCACTGCTTTTGGCTCGCCTGCGCGGTTCTCTACTTTGCGTTTTTCAACGTGTTCAAGCGGGTAAGCTGCGCGGCTATTTTGCGTTAGGCTGGTATCATGAAAATCAGGAACGCCTTTGTCATCAAGGACAACGTTCTCTAGGATAGTTCCAAAGCGGATTGCATCCCAGATAACAGGCTCATTCTTTTGTGAAAGGTCGATACACTTAGCATAACAACCACCTTCGATGTTGAATACACTGCCAGGTGCCCAGCCGTGTTCGTCATCACCGATTAAAAAGCGAGTTGGATCGGCGGATAAAGTTGTTTTACCGGTACCAGATAGACCAAAGAATAATGCTGTATCGCCAGCTTCACCTACGTTAGCTGAGCAGTGCATTGGTAGCACGCCTTTTGCTGGTAGTAGGAAGTTTTGCACTGAGAACATTGATTTTTTCATTTCACCGGCATAACGCATACCTGCAAGCAATACTTTACGTTGTGCAAAGTTGATAATTACTGTGCCATCACTGTTAGTGCCATCACGTTCTGGGTCACAAACAAATGAAGGTACATTCATTACCTGCCATTGGGGTAAATCAGATGCATTATAAGATTTAGGTTCGATAAACATATTTTTGGCAAAGATATGATGCCATGCAGTTTCTGTTGTAACAACAACAGGTAAATAATGCTCAGGATCAGCGCCTACTTCAAGGTGAGAGATGAAGTGGTCGTTGCTCTGCACATGTGCTTCTACACGTGCCCATAAAGCGTCAAATTTATCTGCATCGAAAGGGCGATTTACATTACCCCATTGGATTTCATTTTCAGTACTTGATTCTTGAACAATAAAGCGATCTTGTGGTGAACGACCAGTACGACGACCAGTGTTAGCAACAAAAGCTCCATTGGCGGCTAAAGTCCCTTCGCCACGACGGATCGCGTGTTCGACAAGTTCAGCTGCAGTTAGATCGACAAAACGAGTAGCGCTTGAAGTCATGTTTATACCTAAATTGTGTGAGATTGAACGGGATAGCTCTGGGGTTCTTGTTTCCCTTTAAGCTGTAATTATAGTAACAGATGGATTAGGGATATTCGAGCTTATCAAAGGCCTAAAAACACATATATTTAGTAAAAAACATGAATAATTTCAATGATACCGGTGTCATAAAAGTAATACAATTCATGACACCGGTATCAATTTTTGGCATAAAAAAACCGCAATAAATGCGGTTTGAATTTTGTTGGTTTTTTGAACGATTAGATTAGTTGAAAATACTTTTCACATCTTGTTCATTAAAAACGTAATCTTTTAAGCAATAATGGCAGCTAATTTTTACCTCACCATTTTCAATAACGTCATCTAATAAAGCTTGTTGACCTATATTAATGAGCGCAGTGATGGTTTTCTCTCTACTACAACCACATTTAAACTGGATTGCTTGCGGCTCGTAAACACGCGGATTGTCTTCATGATAAAGTCGAGTAAGCACAGTGGCAGCATCAAGCTCTAACAACTCTTCAGCTTTAATCGTATTGCTGAGTGCTTCAAGGTGAGTAAAGTCAGTAATCGACTTTTCTTTATTTACAGGTAACACCTGTAGTAGTAAACCAGCAGCTTTAGCATGACCTTGTGTTGTATCAGTTGCAAACCATAGACGTGTTTGTAGTTGCTCTGATTGTGCAAAGTAGGCTTCAAGACATGCTGCTAACGTGTCATGCTCAAGCGGAACTATACCTTGATAACGCTCACCTTTAGTTGGTGTGATTGTCAGTACCATCACACCGTTACCGATTAGTTCCTGGATGGTTGAGCCTGTTACTTCACCTTGCAGGCGGGCAATACCACGCATATTTTGTTGATGATCACCGTTGATAACCGCATATTTTACCGGGCCATCACCTTGCAGTTGTACTGCTATATCACCTTCAAACTTTAATGTAGCTGTAAGTAGGCAGGTTGCGACCAGTAACTCACCCAATAAAGCTTGCACTTGCACGGGGTAATTATGATCGGCAATCATTTCATTATAAGCTTGCTCTATTTGTACGAGTTCGCCGCGGACGTCTAGTTGATCAAATGTATAACGATGAAGTAGATCTTGTTGCATGAGTGGCTTTACCTAACTTGATTTCATTTTTAAAAGTTCGCGTCTTTGCTTTTTATCTGGTTTACGGTCCGGATGAGGAGCAAAAAAGCTATTATTCTTGCGCGCGATGCTATTGGCTTCGCGTTTTTCGATACTTGCATCAGACTCCTGATACAAAGTTTGAGCAATGGGGGCACTTAAACGTTTATCAAGCAATTTAAGTACAGTGATAACTTTTTCGTCAACTCCTTGAGCAAGTTTGATCACGGCATCTAGTTCGACTACCTTACTAGGCTTAGTGCGCTGGCCATTATAATGTACTTTGCCACCTTGCACCATGTCCCGTGCGATGGCGCGGGTTTTATAAAAGCGTGCAGCCCACAACCACTTGTCTAAACGGATACTAATAGTTTCATCTTTTGATGTGGTATTACGGGTGTTACTTTTTGACACGATTATACTCGATTAAAAGCGTGACTCTGTAAGGCAAAACTTAGCATGAAACTTACTGACAAAGAAATAGTCGAAGCTTTTTACATTCAGCGTAAGTGTTAATTTACCTTGTTTACAAAGTTTAATATTAGTGCGCTTGTTGAATGAAAAATGAAAAGGTACTATAGGCCAGCGATGAAGCAGCAAATTAAAATAAGAAACGTCATTTATGGAACAGCGATTACAACAGCTAAAACATCTAGTAAGTAAATTACCCCACGCTAAATTGGGTTGGGCAATAACGCTTTTAGCCGTTGTTTATATTGCCTTTTTGGCTGCAAAACTATTTTGGTTAATATGGCCTACCCCGGTTAATTCTAGCCTTTCTCCAAGCTATATTAATAGCGTTACAGGTAAGCCTGAACGGGTTAATACGCAATTAATTTTAGCACAAAACTTGTTTGGTAAAGCCGACGCAGTGCCTAAAAAACAAGCAAGCCAACAAGCTCAAGTCATTAACAATGCGCCAGAAACTCGATTAAGCATTAATTTAACTGGTATTGTTGCAGTCAGTGGCAATGATCAAACAGGCTTGGCAATTATTGAGTCTCAAGGTCAACAATCAACCTATTTGGTGGATGACGTTGTGCAAGGCACTCGCGCTAAACTTGCGCAAGTATTACCTGATCGAGTAATTTTAGATGTTAGTGGCCGTTTTGAAACGTTAATGCTTGATGGCGTAGATTTTACCAAAACAGTGTCAATGCCAGTACTTGCCGAACGTGATAGTGATGAACCTGAACTCGATGACGGTCCGCAAATGGAAAGTGACCGTCAGATTGATGTAACAGCAAATCAAGAAGTAAAAGAAGCACTTATAGATACCCGGGAAGAACTGTTAAAAGACCCCGGTAAACTATTTGACTATATTCGAGTATCTCAGGCTATGAAGGATGGTGAGCTTATTGGCTATCGTTTAAGCCCAGGTAAAGACCCTGCATTATTTACGCAGATGGGGTTACAAAATAACGATTTGGCTGTATCGATTAACGGCTATCAATTAACAGATTTAAAACAGGCCATGTCAGCCATTAATGAGCTGCGTAATAGTACCGATGCGAACATTACAATTGACCGTGATGGCGAGCAGATTGATGTGCAATTTAGCCTGCAATAACTTAGCTTTGGAGTTTTAATATAATGGTTCACGCGCTACACCTCAAAAAAATCAGAAAAGGGTTAGCTAAGTACGCAACACTTTTTTTTGTGGCTAGCTTATCTCTATCGGTGTCTGCCGTTGAGTATGCTGCAAACTTTAAAGGGACCGATATCAACGAGTTTATTAATATCGTTGGTAAAAATCTAAATAAGACCGTCATTATCGACCCGAACGTACGTGGTAAAGTAAACGTACGCAGCTATGAATTGATGGATGAAGCACTTTATTATCAATTCTTCTTAAATGTACTAGAAGTTTACGGTTATTCAGCTGTTGAAATGGATAACGGTATATTAAAAATTGAAAAAAGCTCTGATGCTAAAAAATCAAACGTACCGTTAGTTACTGAAGACGACCAAGCGCGCGGTGATATGATGATCACTCGTGTCGTACGTGTAAAAAATGTTAGCGTACAAGAACTAGGTCCATTAGTGCGTCAGTTTAGCGACCAAAAAGATGGCGGTCATGTTGCCAACTTCAACGCTGCAAACGTCATGATGTTGACCGGTCATGCTGCCTCAGTAAACCGACTTGTTGAAATTATTCGCTCAGTTGACCAAGCCGGTGATAAGCGGGTTGATATTGTAAAGCTAAACTTTGCCACCGCTGATGATGTGGTATCTGTGGTTGATAATATTTACAAAGATAGCGGTAAAGGCAGTATCCCAGAATTTTTGATCCCTAAAGTCGTGGCTGATGGCCGTACTAATAGCGTTATTGTCAGTGGCGAAGGCCAAGCAAGAACGCGTGCTATTGAATTAATTAAACGCCTTGACGGTGAGTTACAAAGCCAAGGCAACACTAAAGTAATTTACCTTAATTACGCCAGCGCTGAAGATTTAGTGAAAGTGTTGCAAGGGGTTAGCAAAACGCTTGGTGAAGAAGGTCAAGGTGGGGCAACTAAAACCCGTAGCCGCAACCAAAACGAAACCAGTATTGAAGCTCACCCAGATTCAAACTCATTGGTCATTACTGCTCAACCTGACACCATGCGTTCATTGGAGTCAGTGATTGAACGGCTTGATATTCGTCGTGCTCAAGTACTCGTTGAAGCAATCATTGTTGAAGTAATGGAAGCTGATGGTATTAACTTTGGTCTGCAATGGATTTCAGAGCAAGGCGGTATGATGCAGTTTAATAACGGCACAACCGTTCCTGTTGGTTCTTTAGCTGTAGCTGCTGAACAAGCCCGTGATAAGACAGTGACTAAAACTCTCACTGGTGATAATACTGAGCTTAAGGAATACGATGAAACGCAAAAAGGTGATCTTGGCCCGTTAGGTGCGTTGTTAGGGGGCATCAATGGATTGGCTATGGGGATTGTTAAAAACGATTGGGGCGCGATCATTCAAGCAGTCTCTACTGATACTAACTCAAATATTCTTGCTACGCCTTCGGTTACCACCATGGATAACGAAGAGGCATCGATGATTGTCGGTCAAGAAGTGCCGATCATTACTGGCTCGCAAACGGGTTCTAATAATTCTAATCCATTTCAAACAGTAGAGCGTCAAGAGGTAGGTGTAAAACTTAAAGTAACGCCACAAATAAATGATGGTTCAGCTGTACAGTTAACCATTGAGCAAGAAGTATCTGGCGTGAGTGGTACTACTTCGGTGGATATATCTATTAATAAACGTGCCATTAAAACCACGGTTATGGCTGATGATGGCGGCATGGTTGTGCTTGGTGGTCTAATTGATGAAGACGTGCAAGAAAGTGTCTCAAAGGTACCAATATTAGGTGATATTCCTATCCTTGGTCACTTATTCCGCTCAACCAGCACCAGCAAGCGTAAACGTAATTTAATCGTGTTTATTCGCCCAACCATTATTCGTGATGGTATTAAAATGAATAAATTAAGCCACAGCAAATATAACTTTATCCGTGGTGAGCAGTATAAACAAAAAGAAGATGGTATTGATTTAATGCCTCTAACCGATGCACCAATCCTACCTGAGTGGAATGATGCATTAGTATTACCGCCAACTTATGAAGAATACTTAAGACAGCAAAATACAGATGAGCGCAATAATGACTGATGCAATCACTGAGATCACCGCAGAGCCCTCACAGCCGCTAAATAATAGCGAGCTGATGACCAGTAACGATTTAGTTGAACTGCCTAATAAGCGGCTACCATTTTCATATGCACGACGTGCAGGCATGTTATTAAGTAAAAATAATGATGACCGGGTGGTTTTCTATCGTGGTGAGCTTAATATTGATGCATTGTTAGAAGTGCGCCGCATTGCTGGGCATGGCTTTACGCTTGAACATTTAGCTGATGACAAGTTTGAGTTGTTATTAGAGGCATCGTATCAACGCGATAGTTCTGAAACCCAGCAAATGATGGAAGACATAGGTAACGAAGTTGATTTATTTTCACTGGCTGAAGATATGCCGCAAACGGAAGATTTGCTTGCCGGAGATGATGATGCACCAATCATTAAATTGATCAATGCGATGCTCAGTGAAGCGATTAAAGAAGGCGCGTCAGATATTCACATCGAAACCTTTGAGCAAGAGCTGGTGATCCGCTTTCGGGTTGATGGCGTGCTTAAAGAAGTGTTAAAGCCGAATCGTAAACTCGCTTCATTGTTAGTTTCGCGTATTAAAGTAATGGCGAAACTCGATATTGCAGAAAAGCGTATCCCGCAGGATGGTCGTATTAGTTTGCGTATCGCAGGACGTGCCGTTGATGTTCGGGTATCAACCATGCCATCAAGTTTTGGTGAGCGGGTTGTACTGCGTTTACTTGATAAAAATAACGCGCGTTTAAATCTTGAAGATTTAGGTATGACGCTGCGCAATCGTGAATTGTTCTCTGATTTGATCAGTAAACCGCACGGAATTATTTTGGTGACCGGTCCAACTGGTTCTGGTAAAAGTACCACGCTTTATGCGGGCATGAGCCAAATTAACTCTCGCGATCGTAATATTTTAACGGTTGAAGATCCAATCGAGTATGAAATCCCAGGTATTGGTCAAACTCAGGTAAATACTAAAGTTGATATGACCTTTGCCCGTGGCTTACGGGCAATCTTACGTCAAGATCCTGATGTAGTAATGGTTGGTGAAATACGTGACCTTGAAACCGCACAAATTGGCGTGCAAGCCTCACTTACAGGTCACTTAGTGATGTCGACATTGCATACCAATACCGCAGCAGGTGCTATCTCTCGTATGGAAGATATGGGGGTTGAACCCTTCTTGCTATCATCTTCTTTGTTAGGGGTGTTATCGCAGCGTCTAGTGCGAACTTTATGTAAGAGCTGTAAAGAAGGTCATGTTGCAGATGAGCGCGAGTGTGAATTGCTCGGCGTACCATTTGTAAATCCGCCTACTATTTACCGAGCCGTTGGCTGTGAAGAGTGTAACTTTAATGGTTACCGTGGTCGTACCGGTATTCATGAATTACTGGTAGTTGATGAAACTGTTCGCGAACTTGTTCACAGTGGTAAAGGTGAGCAAAGTGTTGAAAAGTACATTCGCAAACATACCCCAAGTATTCGCCAAGATGGCTGTAGTCGCGTATTAGCCGGTAAAACCACCCTTGAAGAAGTATTACGTGTAACGCGTGAGGAAGGTTAACAATGGCAGCATTTGAATATCGCGCGCTCGATGCTCGCGGCAAAGAGAAAAAAGGTATTCAAGAAGCGGATACCGCGAAACAAATTCGCCAATCTTTACGTGAACAAGGTCTTACGCCGCTCGAAGTTGTGCCCGCCGCAGAGGGTGATAAACAAGTTAAAGGTGAAAAAAGCTCGCCATTTGGCAGCTTTTTTAAAGCGAAAATATCTACCTCAGATCTCGCTTTGATCACTCGCCAACTCGCTACACTCATTCAATCGGCGTTACCGGTTGAAGGGGCGGTAATGGCGGTGGCTGAGCAGTGTGAAAAGCCGCGTATGAAGCGTATGTTAATGTCGGTGCGTTCAAAAGTTGTTGAAGGTTATACCTTGGCTGATGGCATGTCTGAGTTTCCACATGTATTTGATAATTTATACCGCGCTATGGTAGCTGCAGGTGAAAAATCAGGTCACTTAGATGCTGTATTGAACCGTTTAGCCGATTACACGGAACAACGTCAACACATGCGTAGTCAAATCACACAAGCGATGGTGTATCCGGTGATATTAGTAATATTTGCCATTGGTATCGTTTCAATATTACTAGGTACTGTAGTGCCTAAAATATTGAAGACATTTGAAAAGTCAAAGCAGGTTTTACCTTGGACGACTGAATGGGTAATGGCTGCTAGTAACTATGTGCAAAATTATTGGTTCATTACTTTGGTGTTATTTACCGCGACAGTGATTGGTGTTAAACATGCGCTAAAACAGCCTAAGATCCGCTTTTGGTATGATTCGAAAATTTTGATGATGCCGGGCATTGGCAAAGTTGCTCGTAGTATTAATACCGCCAGATTTGCTCGTACACTGAGTATCTTGTCATCAAGTTCAGTGCCGTTACTCGAGGGAATGCGTATTTCTGGTGGCGTATTGATCAACGAGAAAATTAAAAAAGCAGTGGCGGATGCCGCAACCCGCGTTAGTGAAGGGGCAAGTTTAAGAGCGTCCTTACAACAAACAAAATTATTCCCACCGATGATGCTGCATATGATCGCCAGTGGGGAGAAATCAGGTGAGCTCGAGCAAATGCTAGAGCGTGCTGCAAACAATCAAGACCGTGAATTTGAAACCATGGTAAATGTCTCGCTAAAACTCTTAGAGCCTGCGATGATAGCGTCCATGGCGGTTATTGTATTGTTTATCGTAATGGCCATATTACAACCTATTATGGCAATGAATAAAGCGATTGGACTTTAACTATTTTAGGGATTTCGTAATGCATTTTTACCGTGTTACGATAGTTAATTATTAAGAACAACAGAGGTATGTACGTGAATAAACAAGCAGGTTTCTCATTACTCGAAGTTATGGTGGTACTGGTTATCATTGGCATGATCATGTCAATCGTGGCACCCAATATTATGGGCCAGCAAGAAGAAGCGGCACTTGATAAAGCGCATCTTGATATTCAGCAGCTTGAAGATGCTATGAGTCTTTATAAATTAAAGAACAAAGCGTACTTAACCACTGAGCAAGGCCTTGAAGGGTTAGTGACTAAAACTAGCGTAGAGCCAGTACCAAAGCGTTTTCCTGAAGGTGGCTTTATTTCTAAATTACCAGAAGATCCATGGGGAAATCCGTACCAGTTAATCAGCCCAGGTGAAGTTGGTAAATTTGATTTGTTTTCAATGGGACCCGATGGCGAAGTGGGTACTGATGACGACATTGGTAACTGGGATGAAGAAAAATAATAATGCATCTTAGTATAAAGGCGTTTTTACACCCAGCACCGAGCTTAGCATGATGTTAAGTCGGGCTAAGTTGCGCCTTGCAAAGCTAAAGTCACCGATGCGTGGCTTTAGTTTAATTGAAATTTTGGTTGTGCTGGTGGTGATCGCCTTCGCCACTAAAATGGTGGTATATAGTCTTGATGGCGGTGTTGAAGATGAATTGGATAAACAAGCACTGAGACTGCATACCACCATTAATATGGCTTCTGAATTTGCAATCTTAAATCAGGTTGAATTAGGTTTTCAGCTTGATAAAGATACCTTAGAGTTTTTAGTGTTTGATGGTGAAAAATGGATCACCTTCGACCGAGAAAAGCTGTTTGCGCCGATTACTGTTGATGAACGTCTTAAGTTGACACTTAATCTAGAAGATCTCGCATGGGCTCAAGATAATCTACTCGAGCAATCCAATTGGCGCGAGTTAATGAGTGGCGGTGATGATGATAGCTTACTCGAATTGCAAAAAATGAAAATCCCGCAAGTGCTAATTTTATCTTCTGGTGAGGTGAGCGCATTTCAACTTATCTATGAATTAAAAGATGAAAAAGAACCTGTGTATTTCATCGAAGGGGAATTTTCCGCACCGGTTAACTTACGCAGAGAGCCAGAATAATGTATCGCAGGTCTAAAGGTTTTACTTTACTTGAGGTTATGGTGGCGCTGAGTATTTGCGCCATGGCTGGGATTGCCGCCATGCAAGCTACAGCCGAGCATATTAATCATTTATCAAGCCTTGAAGAGCAAACCTATGCCTCTTGGGTGGCTGAGAATGTAATGATTGAACAGCGTACCTTAGGCGATAAGTGGCAAGGCAAAAATGGCGCAAAAGGCACTGAAACAATGGCTGGTATAGAATGGTATTGGCGTCAAGATACCGAAGCGACAGCAGATAAAAGTTTTGTAAAAGTGACTATTAATGTATTTAGCGATGAAAAGTTAGAGCACTCGGTTTATGAGCTCATCAGCTATTTAAATAAAGGTAGCAAATAAGTGAAGCAGCGCGGTTTTACACTATTAGAAGTGATGGTAGCGCTGGGGATTTTAGCATTCGTCGTGTTAGCTACTCACCAAATTCTTGATTCGACCACGAAAGCGAAAGATGCATCAGACGAAAAAATTGCAGAATTGAATGGTTTGCAAACGACCTTTAGGTTAATGGATCAAGATTTCAGCCAAATGACTAAACGTGCCGTGCGCAATGAAGCCGGTGATGTGCAAGAACAATATCTACTTGCTGGGCGTTACACCATTAATAGCCAGTATGATGGTATTGCCTTTGTGCGAGATGGCTGGGTTAACCCAATTAATTTATTACCGCGCTCAGAGCTACAAGTGGTGGGTTATCGTGTTATTGATGACAACCTTGAGCGTATATATAGGGTCTATGTTGATCAACTCGATAATCTTGAGCCGCGAGTGCAAGTTATTCTTAAAGATATCGAAGATCTTAAATTTGAATTTTTAGATGAAAAAAATGAATGGCAAGAGCAGTGGCAGGGCAAGTCATTGCCAAAAGCTGTGGCGGTCACATTGCAACAAATTGATGAAGAACCAATAAGACGCGTTTTTTTAGTACCGGGTAATGGAAAGATGGGAGGTTTAAATGAACCATAAATCCCAACATGGCGCCGCGCTTATAATTGTCTTATTTATTGTTGCCTTGGCATCAATTTTAGCCGTAGAGATGAGTGCTAACTTGCTTGTTCAAGTTCAAAAAAGTACCAACATACAAGGCCATCAGCAAGCCAAGTGGTATGCCTATGCAGCAGAAGAGCTGGCTATTAAAGCGTTATTACAAAGCAAAAAAGATGACCCTGAAAAAACCACTTTAAAACAAATTTGGGCGCAACAAGGCGATATTCCTTATCCGGTCGATAATGGTACCTTGCAAGGCAAGATCACGGACTTACAGGCTTGTTTAAATCTCAATGCATTACGTGTTAAAGCGCCACAAGCGGGTAGTACTGATAAAACCAATCCTGCGCACACCGCGTTATTAGCGCTATTAGAAAATATTGAGGACTTGCCAGCAGAAGAGTCGGAAGAAGCCATGGCTGACAGTGTTTACGACTGGCTCGATGAAGATAGTATTACTTATCGTTCTGGTGCTGAAGAAGATGAGTATTTATCGCGTAAATCACCATATATGACAGCGAATAGTTTTTTTGCATCAAGCTCAGAGCTGCGTTTGGTTAAAGGGTTTAATCCATTAGTGATGGAAAAAATCTTGCCATACGTATGCGTGATCCCAGGTAGCGAATTGTTAGCAATTAATGTCAATACAATCGCTCCTGAACAGGCATTATTATTGAGTGCATTGATTGATGGTTTGAGTGAGTCAGGTGCGCAAAGTGTGCTATCAGTCCGGCCAGAAGAAGGCTTTAATAATATTGAAGAATTTTTTGAACAAGTGAATCAACAAGGGGCTCAAAATGTTAAGTCTGTTGAAAAACTGTTCACCATAAATAGCGAATATTTTAAACTACAAGCGCAGGCTAAATTTGTCGATCTGCGTTTTTCGATGACCACATTACTGCATGCCAAAGATGGCGAAGTAACTATACTGGCGCGAAAATTTGGAGGCGTACAGTGACAGAAATACTGTTGATCCGCACGGGTCAAACTCAACAAGAAAGTATTAATTGGCTGATTTACTCACCATTAGAACAAGAAATAATTGCCAGTGGCGGATTGCCGAACGCTGAGCAACTGAGTGAGTTAGTTGAAAAAGCACAGAATCGTGAAGTTGTGGTATTACTGCCATGTGATCAGGTGCAACTAAAAACCGTAATCCTGCCGACCAAATGGAATCGTAAGCTTGAGCAAGCGCTCCCATATATGCTCGAAGAAGAGATTGCATGTGACGTAGATGACTTATTTATCGCGATTGCTGAGCCTACTATGGTCGGTGACAAGCACGCCATTAAAATTGCCATGACTGACCGAGAATGGTTTGAAACTTGGTTAGCTGTATTTGCTGAACATGAAATTGCAGTGTTAAAACTGTTACCCGATGCATTATTGCTTCCTACTGCGGAACATGAGGGATTAAGCGTTATTGAGCTTAATAACCAATGGCTATGTAAGCAAGGCTCATGGCGGATAAGTGCTGTAGAGCAAAGCTGGTTGGCTGAGTATTTAACTGCTTTAGGTCACCCTGATGTTGCACATTACAGCCCTGCCTCGCAATTTCCAGAAACGGTTAATCTTACGGCGCATACCGATGCTTATGATTTGCCGCTGGCGTTATTTGCTAAACAATTACCTGAGATAAAATTCAATCTTCGCCAAGGCCAATATCAATTGAAAAAGAAAAGCGCATTATGGTGGGCGTATTGGCAAGGTGCCGCCATTGCAGCGAGTGTCGCGTTAGTTGGCTCTGTGGCAGTAAAAAGTCTTGAATTGTATCAGTTAAATAGTGAGCTTGAAGTCGCTAAAACACAAGTGGTTGAGCGCTATCAAACGGCCTTTCCAGGGAAAACAGTTCGTCCGCATTTGATTAAAAACCAAATTCAGGGTGAATTGGCTAAATTAGAGGGTGGCAGCAGTGCCGGATTCCTAGATTTAACGAATGAGCTGGTGGGGGTATTTAGCCAAGTGCAAGAGTTTACTCCTGAGACATTGCGTTATGATCAACGTCGCAATGAACTTAGAGTTCGTGCTCGCGGAAAAGATTTTCAAACCTTTGGCAAAGTTAAAGCAATTCTTGAACAACGCGGATTAACTGTAGACCAAGGCTCATTAAATAATGATGGCGACTTTGTAGTCGGTGAAATAAAACTACGAGGTGCTGCATGAAACAACAACTTTTAAAACATTGGCGTGGCTTAAAAGAGCAAGAGCAACAGTTAGTGATGGTCGCTGGGGTTATTTTTGTTATTTTTATATTAGTTATGGGTATTTTTAGACCACTAAACAACGCGATAACTGAAGCTGAAAAAAACCAAGTTAAACAGCAAGAATTATTAGCGTGGGTTGATAACAGTATTGTTAAACTCAAAGCGGGTAGTGCGCGTGCTGTTACAAGTGACCAAAACTTGAGTCAAATAGTTAATGCTAGCCGCGCTCGCTACGATATAACCATAAGCAAAATGCAGCCTAGCGATAATTCATTAAGATTAACCATCGACTCGGTACAGTTTAATAAGCTCATAGAATGGCTTGATGAACTGGTAAACACTAAAGGCGTATTGATTGAAAATTTAGATCTCAGTCGCGATGATAAACCAGGCTACGTGCGCGTTAGCCGACTGGTATTAGAGAAGTAAAGAATGAAAAAAATAGCGATTCTTATAGTAATATTTTTCTTCGGTTTTATCTTTTTTGCACTATTAAAAACGCCAGCTGCAGTTGCGCTTAATTTAGCAAATCCTTATCTACCTAAAGATCTGCAAATAGGTAAAGCATCGGGTAGCATTTGGCAGGGTAGAATCATGCAGCTGCGCTATCAAGATGAACAGATTAATAATTTAAACTGGGATATTTCTGGTTGGGCATTATTCACCGGACAGCTTACAGGCAGTGTAAAGTTTGGTGATCCGCGACAGACCAGTGAACTGTCAGGACGCGGTGACTTTAGTTATGGTTTACTTGATCAAGTAGTTGCATTAAATGATGCTACATTGCGTTTGAGTGTTGAACGTGCGATGCAGCGTTTGCAGTTGCCATTACCTATTAATGCTAAAGGCAGAGTAATTGTTGAGTTAGATGAATATCTCTCAGGAGCGCCTTATTGTGATGCATTAAAAGGTGAAATCGCCAGTCCAAACATCGATGTGCAAGGATTGTCTGGCTGGTTTAGCGTTGGTCCATTAAGTGGCAAGTTAAGCTGTAAGTCGGGCGATATAGCCGTGTTAGTTGATCCTGAAAACCGCTTAGGCTTAGCGGCTGATGCAACCTTAAAAGCAAACATGGACTTTAAAGTGGCTGGATATATCAAGCCAGAAGCATCACTACCAAAAGAAGTACACGATGCCGCCAAATTTTTAGGCCGTGCAGATAGTGATGGCCGTTATCCATTAAATTTTTAAACAAGGCTGAATTGTTTTATGCAAATTCCTGAATTTACACAGCAACATGGCCAGCAGTTAAGTACGTATTTAGCGAGCCGCAATGGCGCCATGACATTTGTGCAGAGCCAAGGTTACTTATTTGCGGTTATTTGCTCTCCTGAGCCATTAGACGTACACGAGTGGCTTGAGCAGATAGTGCCAGATGCACACGGCCAGCTAGAAGAACAAACATTATTTGCATTTATGGCTTTGTATCATCAGATCAGTGAGCAAGTTTATGAAACAGGTTTTAAGCTCCCTGTAAGTTTACAGGTGAGTGATCAAGACGACAGCTACCTAGATTTGCATGAATGCCAGCAATGGTGTCAGGGTTTTGTTCAGGGAGCACCGGTGTATATTGATAAGCTAATGCAAGCTGATGCACTGACAACAGACTTAACTGATGCATTGCAAACCGCTTACGCCAGTTTAGGCTTTTTTGCTTTAGAGCCCCAGCTTATCACAACAATTGCCCAGCAAAATCAGCTTAGTGAAATACAACTATGCCAGCAACAGTATGAACTAATGGGAGATTTTGCATTAGGATTTGCTGAGTTAATAGAAATTATCGCGGTGCAAAGTGGTTTGTACGCAGATGAAGAAGATGGTTGGAGTTAGCATTATGCTAAATCCAACACAATTTCAGTACAGCCCTTAGGGCATTTAGCAACCCCTTGGCCGGGTTGCTGAGTCTTTAAATCTAACGTTAATATGCCTTGGCATACTTCACATTTAACCGTTTGCCCTTTCGCCAGCTTCTTCAGTAGGTTTTTATGTTGGTTAAACGATGCGCTGCTTTTTTTTGTTAAAGCTGAAAAATCCACTATTTACCTCTGCGCTCAGCCAATGATGTTGAGACGATGTCACACACTGTATTTAAACGATCTTCATAAAAATATAAGTTGAGATCTTTACTGCGGCAGTAACGAGTATGGAATAGCTGCAGCTGTTCATCAGTTTGCATGGTTTCTTCTAAATACTCTAACTCGCTTTCTGAAAGTGTTAGTTCTGACTTGATGCGGTTTTTTGCCATGCTCGCAGCGGGTCCACGGTTAATGTTGCTAGCACTACTTAATAGCCCTACACCTTCTCCTAATAACTTTTCTCGAGGTTCTTTTATCATTGGATGATCAATTGTGAATAACGCAAGTATCACTACAACTAGTACAAGGAATTTTTTCATATGTGAGTAAACTTTGATCTGAACGGGTACGAATTAGGCACCAGTGTAATAAAATGCCCCTTTGTAAAGCAAGCAAGTTAGGTGAATAAATTATTATCAATGAATATCAGCTTTTTTGAGGAGAGTTGGTATAATGACAGAGAACAATTAGATTTTTCAGAAATCTCTGAACTTTTACAGCACAGTAGTTCAGTTTGCACTATTTTTAAATGTAAGCTTAGTTGTTAGCTATCTAAATAGCGTTATATGATTGTTTGACTTTCATTCTCCAAGCGGCGTTGAGGAACTTCGATGGACAAGCAAATAAAAGTAAAAAATATTCCTAGTGAGGTCAAGATCGAAAAGCCCGATCTCTATGCTCAACAGGATAGATTTAATCCCCGCAATCGCATTTATGTACGTGCGGTTAAAGGGTTACATCAACTATTAAGACAGCGCATTGGTTTTCTTGGTATGTTGGCGTTCATGGCGCTGCCATGGATAAACTTTAATGACCAACAAGCTGTGTTATTTGACCTCATTGGTCAAAAATATAACATTTTTGGGCTAACTCTATGGCCACAAGATTTTACTATTCTTGCTTTTATTCTGATGCTTGCTGCATTCGCGTTATTCTTAGTGACCACCTTTTACGGTCGGGTATGGTGTGGCTATACGTGCCCGCAAACAGTCTGGACGTTTATTTTTATTTGGTTTGAAGAAAAGTTCGAAGGGACAGCGAATCAACGCAAGAAGCTTGATCAGCGACCAATGGACTTTGATAAATTTTGGCGTAAGACAGCCAAGCATACAGGTTGGATAGCTTTTTCTTTATACACCGCACTTACCTTTGTTGGTTATTTCACACCTATTCGTCAGCTGTTACCGGATTTTGTTACTTTTGATGTAGGTGGTTATGCGCTGGTTAGCATTATCGTATTTACTGTATGTACTTATGGTAATGCTGGATGGATGCGCGAAATTATGTGCTTGCATATCTGCCCGTATTCGCGCTTTCAATCTGCAATGTTTGATAAAGATACCTTCACAGTAAGCTACGATGAAAAACGTGGTGAAAATCGTGGGCCACGTAGTCGTAAACAAGATCGAGAAGAGCTTAGCTTAGGTGACTGTATTGACTGTAATTTGTGCGTACAAGTATGCCCAACAGGGATCGATATTCGCAATGGTCTGCAAGCTGAATGCATTAACTGTGGCGCCTGTATCGATGCCTGCGACGGAGTAATGGATAAGATGAATTATCCGCGCGGGCTTATCTCATATACCACTGAGCGTAACCTAGAAACGCCAGAGAATAAAACCAATCCTCTGCGCGCTAAGATTATTGGTTATATTGTTATATTAGTGGTGCTCAGCGCAGCGCTGGTAACGAATATTGTGATGCGTAAGCCAATGGACTTAGATATTATTCGCGATCGAAATCAACTCTATCGAGTCGATTTTAATGGGCTTGTCGAAAATACCTACACACTTAAAGTGATCAACAAAGCACAATACGAGCAAACCTTTAATATTAAGGTGGTAGGACTGGAGAACTTTAAGTACATAGGTAAGCAAACTTTTACCGTGCAAGCGGGCGAATCGCATAACGTGCCATTATCATTGGTGATGGATCCGTATGATTTGAAAGCGCCTATGACCGAGTTTAATTTTGTATTATCGCCAGTGGACAATCCAAGTTCACAAATTTCGCAGCCGAGTAACTTCTTTAAAGCGCGATAGTTAAGTACACTGATAACAAATAAAAAGCGGGATTTTCCCGCTTTTTTTATAATTGATGAGAATTATGAGTAAATTTAGTTTTGTTGACCTCACCCCGGATTCGATTTTAGATGCGGTCGAAAGTATTGGTATTTACGCAGAGTCTGGCTTATTAGCACTGAATAGTTACGAAAACCGTGTCTATCAATTCAAAGCTGAAGATGGCCTACGTTATGTGGTGAAATTTTATCGCCCCGAGCGCTGGAGTAAGGCACAAATACTCGAAGAGCATAGCTTTGCATTTGAATTGGCTGATGCTGAAGTGCCTGTAGTTGCGCCGATACAGCGTAATGGCGAAAGCTTATTTGAGCATAATGGTTATCTATTTACTTTGTTCCCAAGTGTCGGGGGGCGCATCTTTGAAGTTGATAATCTTGATCAGTTAGATGTGTTAGGACGCTTGATTGGTCGAATGCATCAAGCAGCTAAAGCCAATGTTTTTAGCGAACGTCCGGTCATAGGGTGTGACGAGTATCTAGATACAGCTAAAATTCAGTTACAAAACAGTAATCTGGTGCCTAGCAGTTTAACTACCGCGTTTTATACTATTTTGGATATGGTGATCGCTAAAACGAAATCGCTTTACCAGCAGGTGGATACTATACGTTTACATGGTGATTGCCATGCCGGTAATATTCTGTGGGCCGGTGATGCGTTGATGTTTGTTGATTTGGACGATAGTCGTCAAGGGCCTGCGATTCAAGATTTATGGATGATGCTCAGTGGCGATCGAAACAATCAACTGTTACAGTTAGATACCTTAGTGACTGCCTATGAAGAATTTTGTGATTTTGATCACACTCAACTCAAATTAATTGAACCATTACGGGCAATGCGTATGATTCATTATATGGGGTGGCTAGCTAAACGTTGGGAAGATCCGGCATTTCCGCGGAACTTTTCATGGTTTGCTGATGACAAATACTGGGAGCAACAAATTTTAGCGCTGAAAGAGCAGTATTCTGCACTTCAAGAGCCGCCGCTGAAGTTGCTGCCTAACTAATTATTAAAAATATCTGAAACGAGAGTCCAATGCTTAAAAAACTAAAATTGAGTTTACTACTGTTATGTTTACCTTTTGCTGCGATGGCTGCAGATTTTAAAGCTGGTGAGCACTATGACGTACTAAAAATTGAAAAAAGTAAAACCTCACAAGTAACAGAGTTCTTTTCATTTTATTGCCCGCACTGTTTTAAGTTTGAAGCTGTAGCTAAAGCAATGGAAAAAAGCTTGCCTGCAGGTACTGAGTTTGTAAAAAACCATGTCAACTTTTTAGGTGGTTTAGCGCCAGAAGTGCAAAGTAATTTGAGCTATGCATATATCATCGCTAAACAGCATAACAAAGGTGAGCAAGTTGCAGATCAAATGTTTGACAGCATTCATATAAAACGTGCTCCACTCAATAACATTAAAGACGTCAAAGCATTACTTGCAGTAAATGGTATTGATAGCGATACCTTTGATAAAGATATTGCCAGCATGCCTGTGATTGCGGCGGAAAAAGCCATGCAAGACAAGCAAAATAAGTTTTCACAAATGGGAGCCTTAACCGGTGTACCAACGTTTATCGTTAATGATAAATATAAAATCAATATCAATACCATCAAGAGCCAAGAGCAGCTTGATGAGTTAGTTGCCTTTTTATTACAACAATAAGCTATTAAAACAATAATTTTTGGAGTTTTTACCGATGATCAAATTAGTTAAAGCAGGATTGCTGGCACTTTTATTACCATTAGCCGCGAATGCAGCACCAACAACTTATGAAGAAGGTGTGCATTATGATGTAGTATCTGAGCGCGCTAGTAAAAAGCCAGAGGTAAAAGAGTTTTTCTCATTTTATTGTCCAGCGTGTAATAACTACGAAGCTCTATTAGTTGAGGTTAAACCTAAACTTGATACAAGTATTGAGTTTAAAAAGAGCCACGTCGATTTTGTTGGTGTGCGTGATCCTGAAAATCAACAAATGATTTCACAGGCACTTGCAACAGCTGAAGTACTACCACAAAAAGATGCCATTATTGCTGCTATGTTTAATCATGTTCACGTTAAACGTGCTAAGTTTAATGAATTAGCTGATGTTAAAGATGTATTTGTCGCGCAAGGTGTTGACGGTGATAAGTTTGATAAACTGTATAAAAGTTTTTCAGTACGCACTATGAGTTCAAAAATGAAGCGTGACCAAGATTACTATAAAGATAAGGGGGCACTGCGTGGCGTACCAACATTTATCGTAAATGGTAAATATAAGCTTAACCTAGGTCGTGAATCAGGTATTACTGAGCCTGAAGATATTAGCAAATTGATTAATTATTTAGCTGCTAAATAGAGCGGTTTAGTGTTTATTGTAAAAAAGCTCCGTACGCGGAGCTTTTTTGTTGCAGGTGGTAAGAAATGCATAAAATACTGGTTTCAAGTTGCTTACTTGGTGCTCCCGTGCGCTACGATGGTAGAGGACAACAGTTACTCCATCCTCAGCTTATCGCATGGCAGCAGCAGGAACGTATAGTCGCTTTTTGTCCTGAGATTGCTGGTGGTTTATCCACTCCTAGAGATCCTGCTGAAATCGTCAACGGTAAAGTGATTACCAATACTGGTGATGATGTGACACCGGAATTTCAGCTAGGTGCAAAACAAGCATTACGCCTTTGCCAACAGTACAATATTCGTTTTGCGCTATTAAAGGAATCAAGTCCTTCTTGTGGTCGTAATACAATTTACGATGGCTCGCACAGTGGTATTAAGGTGGTTGGAATGGGATTAACGGCTTCGCTATTAGAAAAGAATGGTATTAAAGTCTTTAGTGAGCAGCAAATGCCAGCGCTAGTAAAAGCACTGGCATAGATACTTTACAATTTACGTTGTAAAAATACCCCTGATTCAATGTGGTGGGTATATGGAAATTGGTCAAAAATCGCAAACCGTTTAACTTCATGAGTGCGAGTTAGGTGCTCTAAATCACGCTCTAGCGTATCAGGGTTACATGAGATATAAATAATACTCTCGTAGTTAGCCACCAAATCACATGTTAGTGTATCCATGCCTGCGCGCGGCGGATCAACTAAAATGGTCTGACAATCATAGCTGCTTAAGTCAATCCCTTCTAAACGTGAGAAGGTTCGTTCGCCTTTCATAGCTTGAGTAAACTCTTCGCTCGACATACGAATGATATCTAAGTTAGTTACGTTATTTTTAGCAATATTATACTGCGCTGAGTGTACTGACGATTTAGAAATTTCGGTTGCTAATACACGATTAAACGAACCAGCTAAGGCAATTGAAAAGTTACCGTTACCACAATAGAGCTCTAGTAAATCATTTTTTAGTGGTTTACATAAGTCTTGTGCCCACTCCAGCATCTTAATGTTTACTTTAGCATTTGGCTGCGTAAAGCTGTTTTCAACTTGTTGGTAAATAAGTTGCTGGCCATTAACTGTTAAACGCTCAGTAACAAAATCATCACCGAGTACTTCTTTTTGTTTGCGAGCACGCCCAATAAAATCAATTTTAAAGCGCTCACTCAATGATTCTTTTAGTGACTTGATAGCTGCTAGCCATTCTTCGTCGAGTGGTTTGTGATAAAGCAGACTCACTAAAATCTCACCGCTTAAACTAGAAAGATAATCTATTTGGAATAATTTACGACGCAAGACTTCACAGCCTTTAAGATTATCGATCATTGCCTGCATTACTTCCCCAATTAGCGGCGCTGCAGGGTCAAACACATCGACTCTGATTTTATCTTTGGTGGCTTGATCAAACATAATGTGGAATAACTCATCGCCATCGTGCCATACTCTAAATTCAGCACGTTGACGGTAATGAATTGGCTCAGAGGCAAAGACTTCTAATTGTTCAACACCAAAGCGTTGGAATTGCGCAATGATACGTTGCTCTTTTTCATTTAACTGTGCGTCGTATCCTGTTGTATCGATCTTTATAACCGCCATTACCTACTACCTTATTTCATTATGCTGTTTATCGGCGCTATTGTAGGGGGCAGGGATTATTTGTCTAGGGTCTGTTTATCTTTCTAGGTTAATTTTGCAGCTGTGCGTTTGGTTTTTAGGCAAGGCAGAGCCTATGTAGTGTGGTTATTCCCCATAAATAGGCGATAACGTAGCATAAATGCCAAACGCGCGCTGCCCGAAGGGTTCTGCCTAGGGGCGATTAACTCTTTGTTACTTACATGGATGTAAGTAAGGGGCGTGAGCAGGACGCGGAAGCTTTGCTCAATTTTTACTTAGCCCACTAGGTTACAAATCTCGCGCCGCGATTAAATCGCCCCGAGGTTGAACAAATTTTAATCCTTAAAGGTCAACAGGCCCTAATTTTGAGTAATAGCAAATGCTGTTTTTTTGTACATTTTACTTTAGTTATTTATTTTTGGGCCGATACTTAAGTAAGCAAAAATAGGAGTCGGATCATGAAAATTGGCAACTTTGGCTTTGTTCCAAACAACAACGTCAATAAATACAGTAACAAAGCTGCATTACAGCAACCTACAATACAGTCGCCTCAAGATAGTTACCAGCAACGTGGTAAAGAATTAGCAGCAAAAGTGTTAGGTGACAAAATGGCTGAGGCTTTAGGCTTACCTGTCGCGGAAGAGAAAAAAGACAAGCCACTATTTGATTTTGAAGAAATCGTCAAAAACGTTTTGGACTTTGTAACTGGTGCCGTTAAGAAAGCGCAAGTCAATGGAGCCGATAATGAAAAACTCAAAGGTATGCTTAGTGATGCACGCAAAGGTGTGCAAACAGGTATTGATGATGCCTATGGTGAATTAAAAGATACCGGTATTCTAAACGACGAAATTGAGCAGGGCATAGAAAAATCCAAAGAAGGTATTTTTAATGGCCTGGATGAGTTTGAAGAGGATTTATTTAACCCTAAACCGGATTCTGTCAGTGTTACTCAAGCACAGTATTTAAGTTTAAGTAATAATGCTCAGTATAACTTCACCACTGCAGAAGGTGACGAAGTGAGTATTAGTTTTGCTGATGCATTTAAACAGCAATCAGCCAGTAGTTATCAGCGTAATGGTCAAAATGAAGGTTATGCCAGTGCATCATCACAATCGCGGGAGTTATCATTTAGCATGTCAGTAAATGGTGACTTAAACGAAGATGAACAAAAGGCTATTAATGCAATGATGGAAGACTTGCAAAATGTTAGTAAAACATTTTTTGGTGGTGATTTGGAACAAGCCTTTGAACAAGCACAAGAGCTCAACTTAGGCAACGAACAGCTAGTCGCGTTTTCAATGGACTTAAAGCAAACTAAAACGTTTGCAGCAATAAAAGGCTATGAAGAGAATAAACCAACACCAGAGAAAGCTGTGGCTGAAAAAATAGCTCCATTTAATGACGATCTAAAAAATGCCTTTAATAAAGCGGGTGATCTTGGTTTGCAAAATGAACTGTCAGGCATTTTACAATGGTTAAATCAAGACCAAGAGGAAATAGGCAAATTAGTCGACTATACAAAATCGATGTTTGAGCAAATGAATAAATTGCGTTCAGCAGCACTAGAGAGTGAAGCATAAGCTTTATTTTCAGTACACCGCGTGGCAAACTGCTCAGCTTAGTTATTATAAGGAGCGAGTTGTTTGTCACCTCATATCATGGTTTTTGATTCGGGCATTGGTGGTACCACAGTGCTGAAGCATATTCAGCAATACATACCTGATGGCCTTTATAGTTATTTTATGGATAACGCCTACCTACCTTATGGAAAGCTGAGTCAACAAACCATAATTCAGCGCCTCACCGGATTATTAATTTTTATAGAAACACAACAATTACACGTTGATGTGTTAGTTATTGCTTGTAATACCGCATCTACTTCAGCACTGAGCGCACTTCGCGAATTAACCACGATACCGATCGTCGGTGTAGTACCTGCAATTAAGCCCGCCGCTTTATTATCTAAGTCACAGCATATTGCCTTATTGGCCACACCAGCAACAGTACAAAGTAGTTATACACAACAGTTGATAAGCCAGCATGGTCAAGCTGTCACAGTACATTTATATGCTAGTGTTGAACTTGTAACGTTGGCGGAACAAACATATCAAAGTAAAAAGATTATCCAAGACAAACTAGTTGCAGAGCTCGATAGTCTCGCTATTGATAATAGAGTGGATGTAGTCGTATTAGGTTGTACGCATTTCCCAATTTTAGCAAAAGGTTTGAATGAGTATTTTAACAGCACTGTATTATTACTTGATTCCGGCGTAGCAATAGCCAAACGGGTGTGTGCAATACTCAAAGAGCATAATATAGATTGCAGTGATGAGCTTGATGCTAATTGTACAGGCAAGAAAAAGCCGCTACGTTATTACGCAACGGCTTCTATTTATGTTGATAAGCAACCGGTGGAGCTAGTTACGCTGATTGATCCGACTCAGAACGAAAAGAGTTAGATTCATCATCTTGTTTTTGTTTTGCTTCACGAACTTTCAATGTACGTTGTTGGAACTCGCTATCGTTTAATTTTGCAATAGCATTATCAGCATCTAGCTCTGCCATTTCAACAAAGCCAAAGCCACGACGTTTGCCAGTATTTTTATCCTTTAATAGGCGTACATTAAACACTTTACCTTGTTCTTCAAATAAAGCGCGAACTACACCTTCATTTGCACGATAAGGAAGATTGCCCACATAAAGTGTTTTTGTTTTTACTTCGGCTTCTTCTACATCGCCAGATGACATTGCAGCTATAACTACACCACCAATTAATAAACCAGCACCAAATAACAGTGCATGACTTAATTGTAGGCTCGAAGGCGCAAAATTAACTATAACGAAACCAATAACAGCAAGGATAACTGAAGAGATAAGAGATTTTTGATCGGGTAATTTCATTTTGATCTACCAATAAACAGGAAATAAACATTAATTTAACATTGTGAACTTGCTATCTTAACGCGATAAATGAACATAGCAATGATATTTATGTGAAATAATTTAATTTACATCAAAAAAGACTCGAAAAAGCATCGATTGAGTGTTCTTTTAAAGCGTTTTGCATGCTTTTTGAGCGAACAGTCAAAAGATTGAAAAAAAGTGTTGATCTGTTTTTGGATCTCCCTATAATGCGACCCCACTGAGACGGGAAACGCCAACGCATAGCGAGGCACGAACAACTCAGAGAGTTAAATAAAACTTCGGTTTTAAATATTCGCAAGAAAGTTTAAAACTAAGTGTTGACTCGAAAAATAAAGGATGTATTATACGCATCCCTAGCGACAATGTCGCAACGTTCTTTAACAATATAAAGCAATCATCTGTGTGGGCACTCGTACAGATTGAGTTCTAACAGCCAAGCTTAGTTTGCTAAGCAAGGCAAAAAAAATTAGAGTCTCAATGTGATTTCTCGAAAGAGAAGCTGAGTGACCAACAGAAGTAACTTATTTATAAGTTGCTTCGGCACAGTCAATTCAATATCGAAAGATATTAAATAAATTCAGAATTCATTGAGCTGTCGAAAGACAAAAAACTTTTAATTGAAGA
>NZ_JACJEI010000043.1:0-28210 GCF_014163985.1 Pseudoalteromonas sp. SR41-4
CTGATTGAACTATTGTGAGCATGAAAAAGCCGACCAAAAATTGTACGTTACTTGGTCAGCTTAGTTCGTTTTCCAGAGTTAGCAAATGTAAAGTTTCACTTTTCCAGAGAAAAATTTACATAGTACCACCATATTCCAATTAGTCTTTCATGCCGTTGGCAATCAAAACCTTTATATCATCAAAAGCATTTAATCCACTTAAAATTGAACAAATGAAAACGCTCACTTGAAATATAGTTACATACATTTCTTTTGATTCAGGTATTGTTTTTAACAATGGGAATAAAAATACCAAAGCGCCCATGATGATGAAAAATATGAACATAAAAATATGTGTAGTCATGTTTAACCCCCGTATTCCAATTAAGCTATTTCTTCTTTTTATTCCATACGTTCAGAGCGTTTTTAAGGTACTGAATTGGCTCAGGCATAGGATGTGTCTTCCCTGGCTTAGTTTTGCGTTCATGTTTCGCATGTTCACGCTCAATCTTGCTCCAATCCTTCGGGTAAAGCTCTTGAAACTTATTAATGAAGTCATCGAATGAATATCCTTCGTTTAACTCACCAACCACATTTTCGATTTTTTCATCTTTCTTCGTTATTACAGCCATTATTTTTCCCTTAAAGCCAGTTGAACATTTTACTTTTGTGAGTAGCGCTTAATTAAACGCCACTGGCAAAAGCTTGAATTGCAACCCTATACACCATGCCTTAAATTAATGAACTCTAAAACACTTTAAGCAATTAATAAGCTTTATGTTCATGAAAAATAACTCCATCAGAGCTCAGCTCTAATGACCAAGCATATTTCCCAGTTTTACCATCAAAATTATGAATAACCCAAGGCTTATGAGTTCCTTCTTGATATCTCCGGCCCAATTCGATAGCGAGAGTTGATTGCACCGATAAGAAAAAGTGGATTTTCTTTACATTATGCTTAGCTGAAAGGAAATCTATCGATTTGAGTAAGGAGCCAGATATTCTTTTGAGATTTTCTTGGTTTAAAATTAAATTGCGTACTAATTTTATTTCTGTCGATATAAAATTAGTACTGTTTTGTAGCGAAATAGGTAGTTGAGCTTTATGGATCTCCGTAGATAACCCTAATGCAATTCCTATATCACCAGTCTCGTTTGGCTCAGCTAATAGCTTGGTATCACAAAGTTTTATATCCAAGTCTTCATCGTTCAATAGTCTCCAAGAGTCTGTGCTATGAATTTTGTCAAAATAAAATATGTTGCTAGCATTTCTCAACAAAGCTCCATAAGCAACTAAAAATGGGATACGAGCTAAGCCACCGATGTAGAGTTTTTCACATTTATCGTGAAGTACAAACCTCTTGAATAAATCCACACAAACTTCAGCGTTATAACGTTCAACTTGTTTTTCAGTATCATTGTTTACACTCAGAACTACTACTTCCCTCGCTTTGCGATGCTCTGACTTACTTAAAATATTCTCGGGAAAATCTATACTTACCCCTGGGAGGCCTGAAATTAAAACCCTAGCAGTATTTCGAGCAAAAGCTTTTAATTCCCAAAAAATCATATAACTACCTATTAACATAGGAGCAAATGATAGAATGAAAGTCATCCATGTCATCTCATTTCTTGTCCACTCAGCCCCTAAAAAAGCAACTTCAGGAGGAAGTATTATTCTTACACAGAATGTTGAGAGTGGACTGATGAAAATAGAAGCCCCAACTAACTTTGCACCAGTTGCTGATAAAGGGTATGACTTACGTTTGAAATCCAATAGTCTTTCAAAAAACCACTTTATACGGCTAAATATATGACGTTCACCCAACTTGGTACTCTCCAATTAACAATATTTGTGGTTTGGAACTTGAATTTTCGCCCATCCAAATTCTAATATGAGTTTGACCTAGAATAACAAAAAACAAACGATTCCCTTCAAATTTTGAGTACCTTAACGCGCTTTCCCAATCATATTTATCGACGCATGAATAGTCTGGTATTGGTTCAGGATGGGTATGCCAAAGACCAACATAAGTAGAGTGCTTGTTACTTTCTAGCCATATCTTATTTACGATAGAGTTATGTCCCTCAGAGCGATAAAACTGACAACGTCCTTGTCTATCTGATTCTTGAGGCTCAGTCAGATCGTCTATCAATAAAGCTCCTTCCGAATTTAGATGCTTACCAATTAAAACGCCTCCTGATTCAGGACTTGTACTCTCTAATTGCTTGAATTTGTATATACGTTTTAGCAAATTGGTAGATATACGAACTAATCCATATCCTTTAACATCGATTTGCCATTCTTTACACATTACAAACCCTACATTCGCTATTTCTTGTTAGAGATATACGTTCTTTTAAAGGCATCTTTTTATATTTATCCGTAACAGTTAAATCGGCTGAATTGTCACCTTTCCAACTTTCTGCAATGCTAGCCCTATTATTTTTCAAAATATATAAAGCTAGTGTAGCAGCCAATTCTGCGGTTCTATTTGAGTCTATAAATGAGAATGGAGTAAAAACTCCCGCACAACCAGTCAGGTTTTTCGATATAGGCTGACCAACTTTTAGAAGCGATAAATCACTTTGAGCATTTAGCTGCTTATCCTTTGTATATAAACATTCATAACAACTACAATGAAGATCGACTGCAATAGCATGTCCACCAATACCTGCGGCTTCACTCCAGCAAAAGACAGCATATTTATAGTTATGGCGTTTCAATAAATTATTTAGTTCCAAATTTACTGATGGAGAGCCCACAGCAACAATAACTACATCACAATTCTTTACATTATTAAAACTTACTACCTCATTGAATTTTTTAGGTATTGAATTCACTTTGATATAAGGCAAAGACTGTTCAATACGAAGTTTTAGTGCAGAAACCTTACTAAAACTACTAACGATACCTGACTTTTCATCTGGTTTATAGTTAAGCTCTCCACCACCTAAATGATGTCTATAAATGTTATCGGGGCTTAAACTATCGAAGTCAATTAACGTTAATTCACCTACACCAGCTTTTCCTAACATATTGGATATTTGGCTCCCAACAGAGCCACAACCAATAATTGCCACTTTCTTTTCGCTAAAGGATTGATCTCCACCACCTCGTTCTATTAGATACTCTTTTGAATTTCTTAATATCGAGTATAGCTCTAGTTCCCAATCTATTGATGTACTTAGCAGCGGATGTTCACAGTGATGACTGGAAGTAAACTTCAGTAAAAACTGAGTTCTTTCACCACTTGTTCTGGGCATAGTTAAAAAGATATAAAAAGTATTATATGGGCGGTATTTCTTTGCTAACCTGAGCGCTCTTTGCCAATTTTTTTTACTTACCAATTCGAGAAGAGAAATAAAATACTTAACATTAAAATCTTTCCCTGAAGCGGGTGGGAGCTTTGCACCATCCAATGGCAGATGCATTATTTTTTCTCTACGGCACTTATCTAATGATTCTATATTACTAAATCGAAGAGGTAATGATTCATTTTTATGTGAAATCATAATAGGGCTAGAATACTTTCGGCCTTTTATTTTTTCAGGTTGACTCACCCTCATATATAAAGTTTCTGTGGATTTACTTGGATGATAAAAACTATATACTTTTTTTACTGGAGCAAAATAACCTTCCAGCTCATCTAACAATTCATCTTGATATATTTTTAAGCTGATACGATCTAGAAGCTTTACAATATCTTCAATATAAAGAGCTAGCACTTCATTTGGTCTAGAGTAGTCTGTAAATAAGCTGTCACTTTCTTCTAAGCAAATAACACCGGATTGGTTAACATGTGGTAGCACCCCAATCAAATCAGTGTTACGTAATACCGCTTTAGGTAAACTGTATGGAAATCGATCTGGAAAATATATAGAAATATCCCATAATAATTTCTTACCAATTAAGTGAAAATTAAACTTCCTTTCTTCTTCTTCGCGAGACAGCTTAATACATGGCAACTGAAGTACTGAAATCAGGCCCTGTAACTCAGAGTGAGTCATGCATTATTTCCAGTTGTTACATAGGGTGGCGTATTAGACTGTTTGCTATCTTCTACTAAAGGAAAATCAGTACTAAAAACTTTTCTAAGAATTTTACTACTTTCAACTTCAGACTCTTCATCTTTAGCTGCTTCCAAGGCTTCAAGTAAATTCACAACTTTTGTATAAAATGCGTCTTGCTGGCCTAATGTCATTTTGTAATAGACATTTTTGTATGGCTCTACTGGCAGGCTTATATCAATACACCATTTCAAAGTGCCACTTTCTTGATCCCAGGCTTGGTTAAAGCTACCTTTAATGTCTTTAACTACAATAATAAGAGCATCTAGATCACTATCTGTTTGGTATCTAAAAGCTTTTCGGGCCTGAATGGTCAAACCAATGGAAGGTGGTGCATTATTACCGTTGTCACTAAAAGCCTTGGCTTTCCATTTTTTCAAGAAACGTGCAATCCTGCGAAACTGTTTTTTATGCTCAGCTTCGGTAGCAATATCACTAATCCATTGTTTTAATCCTTTGGGATCTGCAATCCACCATTTTCGGTTTTCTACTGAGTACTCTTTCCCCCATGCAATATGATAATTTTCGTTGTTTTTAGAGTAGATGGCCAAATCAACATGGTAACCACTAGCATAATTAACTGTAATACATGGTTTGTTGAACTCAACGGTTCGATTATGGTGTTTATTAAGCTTATCAAACACCAATTTCTTGAGTTTGTTTGAATCATACTCACCGTTTGTTATGTCAAAAATAATCCCAACGTCTATGTCGTAGTGACCACTGATAGGCTTAACACCTGTGTTCATTGCATATGAGCCAAGGTCAATTTTGCTAAAAGTCAATGCCTTATCTGTATTAGGAATTTTCTCGTCTTTTAGTGAATTTCTGAGCTCACTTATCAGAAGGTCCCGCTTCTCTCTGAGAGTTGAATTTTCATCATACGTTCCCATCTTTATTGTCTCATTGAACTTCTCAAATTGTGTTTGTAGTATTGCCATGAGTACTCCCTTACTGGTTTAATTGCATTAACAAATCTATTGATGAATTTTTTAATTATGCTGACTTATTTTGAGGGAGTTGTCGATAGTAATTTTACTTAGCTGTTTAAAGTCTTTATTTATACGATTACCGCTATCTCATTCGCATCGCTAGAGTTAGTTATTGCGAAGTAACCTCTTAATAATTTCTGTTTTCACTTTTAGCTAGGCTTATGGATTACTTAAAACTATAATATTCAGTCATTGTTTCTGGAAGTTTATGCTGATAACGAAGGAGCCAACCGTAGCCCCCAAATTTTTATCTAGTTGTAAACGCGAAATAGGATCATTCAAGCAATTCATGATAATTCGAACTTCCTTTACCAAAACTCGCTCTCTTTTCTCCCAATCCACTTTTGGTTTTGGCTTAAACTTACAAGCTTTAGGTAAAGTATTTTCCAATCAATTAGTCTGCTTACTTTATTTAATAATATTGTGCTTTTTAAGATAAGCAGCCACTGCTTCTGGTGTTCCAAATGCACCAATCAACATTTGTTCTGCATGTTGTTTGCTTCCTTTATCGTCTGCATTTAAAAGCAGCTCATACCAAGTCTTAACCAAAACCAGCGGAGGTTCTTTCATCATTTTTTCCAATATCAAAATAGTTTATCGCCAAACCCCCACACTAAGGTGTTAACTGATATAAATGCAGCACTTTGCAGTTTGATTGATTCTGTAAATTTAAAAATGACATCAACTGCAATACGCCCACCCCATTGACCACCTGTTAATGCTTCTGTCTTGGCCTTGTCATTGAATCGGAGTAGAAAAAAATCAATAAATAGAAGTATCGCCGTATTTAATGCGCCACTTCTAGCAAAAAAACCACCTTGAGACTGTTCGCTAATATCTAGATAGCAAAAGAGACAGAATATCAAAATATGAAAAACTAAAACTGTACAAAAAAAGGTATTCGTGTGTGAGTTATATTTAACTTTGGCACTGTTGAAATCTTCCTCTGTCTTTAAATTATTTTCTTGCATATTTTACCAATCAATTAGTCTGCTTACTTTATTTAATAATATTGTGCTTTTTAAGATAAGCAGCCACTGCTTCTGGTGTTCCAAATGCACCAATCAACATTTGTTCTGCATGTTGTTTGCTTCCTTTATCTTCTGCATTTAAAAGCAGCTCATACCAAGTCTTAACCAAAACCAGCGGAGGTTCTTTCATCATTTATTCCAATGGTTACTTTTTTATTTTGAATTAAAATTGCTAACTGTTAGTTGAAGCAGTGTTTTTAATGAAGTCTTTTATTAGGCGATTGAAATCACTTCCAGCAGCATCATCCTCGCCGCTTACTACCAAATTAAAGCTTTTAGTCAAATAATCGGTTAACTCATCATCAATACCATCGATAACAGAATGAGCGAATTTAATAAATTCATCAACACAAAATTCTATACCTTGCATTTTTGCACTAGCTAAATGAATACCTGTAAAATCAACATCTAATTCCATAACCTACTCCCGTACTCCAATGTTAGAGTTATATTGCTACAGATACTAACTTGTCCAAACAATGTAGAATGTTTATTACGATGTCGTTCTGTCGCTTGAACTCATTCTCTATGAAAGGAATTGCATTAGTTTCTGAGAATTTTTCCGTTCCTCCAGGTTCAGTTTCAACCTCTTCGAAGATGAACTGGTAACGCTCTTTGTCCTTTTCCTTTAAATTGAAGTGGGATTGCGCCCTTACTATAATTGAATGCTTAGTTTGATTGCTCAGCCTGCAGAGGTGTTTATAGTCAGAGTTATTGGTGAGCTGACCTAAAAGAGATAATAGCTCCAAGGACTCTGGGAATTTTTTAAGCTTCTCTTTTACATTGTACAAGGAAACTCTTGAGGGGGTTATCCATGTACTATCGTTATGGTTAAGACAAAGGCCAAGGTAAATTACAAACCCCACTATGTCTGAGCACGAATGTAACGTTCTAACAATAGCGATAATATTAGCTCTACAAGCAAGTGTAAATTCAAAATCTTTGTTATTCACCTCGGTATTTACACTGAACCTAGATCTAAATAAACTACTTTCTGTAGGGTTATTCCGCATATGCTCGTCAAGCAAAGCATGTAATGTACGGTAGTGGTAGCTGCATAGCATTTGAGTTTCAGTTATAGAACTAATTGCCCTATCCAATTTTGATATATCTTTTTCTGATTGCTTATATTGAGCATAGTGAAGCAGAGATTCTCGATTCCAGCTTTCCATTTGGTTTATTCCATTAATTTTTCGGTAAATGTATATCAATGAATTGCTGCTTCGTTAAAATGCATTCTTGCCCATTCTTCTCAAAAGTCACTGAGTCATATGGTGTATTTATTTTAAAACCGTTAAAACCTAGCAAGTAAGCCATAACTATTAATTCTTCGTCTGCCATTCAATTCCTTGTTACTTTAACTCAGTAGTGGACAATCATTTTTTGCCACCTCGTTATAAGTATTTCAATTAGTGTGCTTTAACGGCTTCAACAGCCATTGTTAACTGGTCATCTGCAAAGGACGGTTTAAAGCGAAAACCAATTCGATACAAACAAGTCATTAACTTATCAATGCTGAATTTATCAATTCGGCCATTAACCAAATCGCTTACGCGAGGTTGAGTTAGCCCTAATTGAACCCCTGCATCGGCCTGTGACCAATTTTTAGCATTGATAATGTCACGAATAACAATCATCAGATCTGAGCGCGTCTGTAGTTCAGAGGCTTCAGCTTTATCTTCTGTGATTGCATCAAAGATATTTGAGTATTCAAGAGTCATCTTAACAACCTTATTGTTTAACTTATAATCACTATATATCAGCTTTGATATATATACAAGTAGTGATATGTGTCACTTGATTTCTTTTTCCATTAATTTGTATCGTTTCTTCGCAGTGTCCATTGCCTGTCTATCTACTCCGTTAGTGGTTTTGGTAAATGAGTGCAAAATAAAAACAGTGTCAGCAAATTTAGCAACATAAATCGTTCTGTATGCTGGTCTGCCGTTTTCTATCAGTTCAACCGCGCCAATACCTACACTGTCCTTTAAGTGCTTAAACTTGCTAAATGGCTCTTTGTTTTGACAGATAGCGTTTAAATCATTTGCAAAGCGCTTTTGAATTTTATCAGGCAACGCTAGAAACTCTTTTTTTGATTGATTGTTTATAAACTTAAACTTTTTCAACTTCCTAATGTCCTGTCACTTTAATTCTTGAATATACGCTATTGATGGCGTCTGATAATTGCAGCAAATTACCGTTGTATTTGTCTGCTACCACTTGTCTCGATGAGTAGCCAAATAGATCAGCGACCTCCCCATGTTCAGCATTTTTAGCAAGATGAATGACTAGCGAATCTTCAAAAGTTTTCGCTGTAGCCCAATCAAGGCCAGCTTTTTTGAGCAGCGTATTAACCTTAGTTCTCAGGTTCGTAGGCTGAATGTTAATGCCAGTTTTTACGGCTCGCTCACTCATAGCAAAGCCGCTCAATCTGTCATTAAGCAGCGCTGGCGCGTACTTGCTAAAACCTCTGTATGTATTCAGGTTATGCTTGTACTCTGGCGGCAGCTCTTGCCGTTCGTACCAATCGAGATAGATCTCTAGCGCTTGGCAAAAAACTTCTGGCACTTCAATTATTCGGTCTTTTTTATTGCGACTGAAAGCGGCTGGTAAAACCCACTTTCTGTAAACCTCACCCTTATCGCTAATTAACTGGTGCAAGCGCAATAAATTCTGCTCAGTGAGCGACAAAGGAACGTATGCGAGCTGGCTTACTAGGTATCTATCTTTAAGTTCATATTTACCCGCACAGGCTTTATTAAAGAGTGAATCAATGTCGTTTTCAGTAAATATCTGCATCAGCATGTTTTAGTTGCATAATCTTAATAGGTAACAATGCAATATAGATTACACTATCACAGTGCGATAACAAGGCAATTCATGCAATACGGTAGGTGTCATATTGGAATAGTAAGCTAAAAGGGTTTACTCTTATCTGTTCACTCAGGCATATATAAAGCTTTACATTGCGAAAACGGACAAATGTCACTACAATAAAAGACAGATGTCTTAAATGGTAAGTTTCTAATGAGTACACTACAACATAAAAGCACACGGCCCGACTTTCTCAATGTCGTCACGCTTGGTAAATTAAATACACACTCAAACCCCATGGCTGAAATAGCCACAGCACAAATCGGGATCACAACAGCCGGTTTGCGTGCTTTTTCTACGTTAATGCATTGGGAAATGGGTGTTATAGCCAAAGCACTGGGGACGACTGAACGCACTTTGTTACGCAACAAAGAAAAGCCCTTAAATAAACAGATCAGCGAGAATGCGCTAGAAGTAGCAAGATTATCAAGCTTTGGTGCGGGATATTTTGGTAATATCGACAACTGGAATACGTGGCTAGACACGCCGAACGTCCAATTTGATAATCAACCACCGCGTTCAATGATGAACAGTATCCGTGGGCGCGAATTGATACGAAGAGTTATTAACGGACTACAGTATGGATTTACCGCGTAATGATTGTTTATCGTATAGGTCCTAAGCAATATAACAATGTGAGCAACTGTCTTTCAGGGTTAGGCGGCATGGTAGCGGAGGGCAGATGGCATTATGCCGGTGCACCCATTGTTTATACCGCATCAACACGCTCACTGGCAATGCTTGAGCGGTTAGTTAATGACTCTCAAGAAATTCTTAAAGAAAATCTAAGTGTCGTTATTATACAAATTCCAGATACTTTGAAGGTAAAGCGATTGGTTGAGGGTGAGCTTCCTGCGGGTTGGAACGCATACCCGTATGCTGCGGATACTCAGTCAATTGGGAGTGACTATTTAATGTCCGAAGAGGCTGCTGTACTCCAAGTGCCGTCAAGTCTATGTCCAGAAGAATATAACTTTATTATCAATCCCCAACATTCCGATGCAAGTAAAATTAAATGCATTGACTGTTCTGACTTTGTTTACCCAAATCGTCTAGCTACTAAGCTGTAGTAAATAAATTATTGATTATAAGAAACACTTCTTTATGGTATCTACCTTATCGGCAGGTACCATTACCTCCACTGATGAAAAGTCGAATTTATGTAACGCAATAATACGATGCCTACCGTCACCAACATACGGCAATTTTTCTTCTGATAAATAAACCATTGGCATATCAATTTCACCGTTAGCAATTGCATTTTTAACTTTATCGTATCGTTCGGCGTGCAAGCTCAAAAAGTGCTCTTCATTAAACGCTATTAGCTTTTTTATACCAACGCTTATGGTCACCAGTTTAGAGCCACAAAATTTCTGATCTGTTTTGATGAACCTTAACTTAGTTGGTGGCTTATATTTGGAGCATATGGGAATTTCTTGTACAGAGTAAAAATTGAATTTTTCTATTCTAGTTCTTGCTAATCGCTCAGGGAACGAAGAAAACAAAGCTAAGTTTCTTGCCCTGGATTCTGGCGCTAAATATTTCGGGGCATCAACAGCGCCCTCACCAAAAATATCATCAATGGTTAAATTGCATTTAGTTACTGTCATACTAAAAGTTCCTTTTAAAGTTAACTACTCAAAAGCTTCATCAGGCATTGGCCAAACAAAAATTTGTTTCTTATGCTCAAACAAAGGGCATCTTTCAATAACCCCTTTATCGTAACCAGTTATAGCGCTCAATGCATTTTTGGGATTTGAATACACTTGAGCTGCTTCGGGGGTACTACCCCACCCTCGTTTATACTCACTGCCCATTGGCTCAGAGAAAGCTAAATATTCATCTGTGTCTGTTTTATTGACAACAAACACACATAACACAACGCCTGTTGAAAGCCCTATTCGCTTTAGTTCGGCTCGGGTTGGGACACGTACATCAACATTTGACTTTTTCTTTCCGTAAATAGTCACGAATTTATCCATTGTTTGCGTGAAAATCTAAGCTATATAAAAAACTAATTAGAGTAAACAAGCATATTCAATAACCTTTAGCACGCGCATAGCTATTTGAAAGCGGCTCTAAATTATTTCCATCAATGACTTTAGAGCCTTTTAACTCAGACATATCAATAAACGCTGGTCTATTACTACTGTAGTAGTCAACGTCTGCTCGTAACCTGTCTATATTTAATATACCTCTTTTAAGTGCTTGAGTGCATCCTCTTTCAAAACTATCAAACTCCGCACTATCTTCACTGTAGGGGTTTTTAGAGTAATTGCCTGACTTTAATCCATCATCAAATGACATAAAACCACCGTTAACTGTTTTTTTACACAGTGTAGCTTATCTAGTGTTTTTCCTACACTTTAAAAAGCGGTAACAACGTTAATTATTAATTGCTTGTTTTGGTTTTGTATAACTTTTAGTTACCTTAATTTTGAATGAGTAGCGCAATTTATGATAGATGCTAACTTGGATAAAAATTATTATTAGGGTGCATAATAAAATGTCCAAAGTTAGTAAAACAATTTCTACATTAAGAGATTTGTATTTGAGGGGCTACGTACCCCAAGTAGGTATAAGCGGCAAGGACTCCTTTTGTGTAGCGCACTGTGCTGCGGAAGCGCTAAAGCAGGCGGTGTTGGTTAATCCTAATGTTGGGCCACTACATGTTACTACGGTTGATACAACAATAGACAATTTTGAAATAATGGATTTTCTAAAAGATTGTCATTTAGCTTTAGAGTCGTACGGGGAAGAGTTCAACTTACCAATTGTATCAACTTTTATACAGCCTAAGACGCAATCAAGGCCTCTCGTTCAGTATATCGGTCGCGGCCTTTTGTTAAGAACAATGAATAATCAGGTTGGCAGACGGCAATGCACATCAGATTGGAAAATAACCCCCTTAATCGATTTTACTAAGCAACTGAAATCTAAGTATCAAACAGATAAAATATTAAATCTGTCAGGCTCCCGCTCCTCGGAATCCAAAGCACGAGCGGTAGCGCTTGACCTACGAAATGAAACAATTGACGTAGTTACATTAACAGATATGGGCTACAAACTTGCGCCGATAAAAGATTGGACGATAAATGATGTTTGGCAGCTTATTAATAAAATTGAAAATGGTGATGTTGAATCTTTTGGTGAAGATCTAACGGCTAATTTAAGAATGCATTATAGCGCAGGAAATTCGGGAACTTGTGATCTACTTGTAGGTAACTCAACTGTAAATAATAAGCCGTGTTCGTCCAGATTTGGCTGTACTTTGTGTAGTCTTGTTAAAGAAGATTTAAGCTTAAAAAATCAAATTCAAACCTCTAATAAACAATACGGGTATATGTCAGGAATTTTAGAGTTGAGAAATTATATGTTTAATACTCTTAATGATTTAGAGCTAACTCGTGCTAGATATAGTAAGAAATTACTAAACAATAAATTTATTAAACTCTCTTTTAATGACTACTCAATTGAATACCGTATGAAATTGCTGCAATTCACATTAACATTAGATGCACTAGAAATTGAAAGAGCGGAGGAAGCAGGCGAAGACCCTAAGTTTCAGCTGATAGATTACCCTAGCATTGTTGCAATTCAATTTTACTTTGCAAGAGAAGGTGGTGAAAATTGGCCTGGTCAGGCAATCAAAGCTTGGCATGATGTGCACACATTGGGTAATCGTTACGGTATACCTAAAACTGAGTATGTTGAACCTAAAGCAGCAGCGATCGGTGACAGTGAGCGCTACTTTGATATTGCAGACGCAATCGATAATATCGGCGCAGTAGGTTTGGTTACTGATGAGGAGGAAAACTTACTCCAAAGCCCTCATCGCGTATCCAGTGCTTATGACTCTTTTTTAACGCTACCTTTTGATAACGTAAAGAAGTTCACTATTGGAGAGAACGGGAAAGCTTGGGAATATGTTGAGGAAATTTTTCCATTATATTTAGATAATAATGCACTTAAAACTGGAGTCTGCCCAACTATAATATTAAAGGATATGATAAACCTTGGTGTTATACAGATGCCTCAAAGTCAGCTTTACCGGCTTCATAACCAGTGTAAAATAGCTCAACTGGTAAATTATTTAACCGCAAATAGTATTAAAGCTGAGGACTATTACTTGCAATTCCCAACAAAAGTAAATGATGTGGATTCATTGCCCAGTCAAAACGATGATAAACCTCAGTTATGTTTATTTTAAAGCAGTGCACTGCAGAGTTCTCACCCTTGTATGAGGGGGTTTTATGCAGGGTTTGACTTTTAGAGTTGAAATATTATATTGCATGGGAATATGGCTCTTAAGTGTAATTTATGGTACTTAAAAACAGACCAGTGAAGCGACTGTTAAGGGAGCAACCTAAAGGTGAAGGAAAACCGAGGTTGCATTATGATAGTAATAGTAGCTCTACATTACACTTCCTTGGTCTGCACTTTAAATTTACCGTTGTACATTGAGTTAGACTTGAAGAAGCACATATAACGAGGAGTAATTTTTATGGGTACGCAATTAAATCAACTTAGCGAAGATCTTCATGAGAAGAACCAAGCATCTAATTATTTTAAATTCGAGATTGGGCTTTCAGGTACCGGATTACCGACCGCGCAATGGCTTATGAACGTCACTTCACAATCAGACATTCGATCGGTCATTAGCGTGATAGTAAAAGGCATGTTTGATACTGAGGATAACGATCAAATTTCAGGACGGTATCTCAAGGTCCGTGGAAAAGACGGTTCAATTCAGTGGGCTTCTAAGAAAATATCTAGTGATAGACCTGATATATTAACTTGCGCCCTTCCATTACCGTTTAGTGAGGATTAGATGTAGGAGTAACTGTTGCACCTAATTTTAAGCTCAGTGAACATAATGCCGGTACAACTGCGGTTTCAGCAACTGGCGGTACTTTTCTAGTTGCTGGAATATTTCAGATTTTTAAAGGGAATCAACTTAACATTGAAGTACGAGGTACAGGCACCCAAAGCTCTGTGATACCGTTCAAAACATTTGCTTTAATGTGAATGGTGAGTACTTATAGAAGATTAAACGTATTGGGGAAATATCTATATCATTCAGTTTTGGAAATACTTAGGGTGGCTCTGGCGCGGCCTGCGAAGACAAATAAAGCGCCAAAGCCAAAGGTGACATTTTAATCTGTAATGCATTCTTCCTCAAGAAAGTGCAAACTATCTTCTACATTTAGTACAAAATATTCATGAGTTTTGGGTCTATAAAAACCATCAAAATCAATTTTTCCAGCATTCTGGATTTGAACAAGGTCTTTATGAAATTCAGAGTGTGACCATGCCCTACCATAAATTTTAAATAATATTTCAACGTGGTTCCCCGGAAAACTTAGCATTTTTAGGGTTGTGCTTGGTTGAGTTTTAAAAACAATCGGTTCATGATTCGGTATGTTGCTGCAACCAAAGTTAGCATATCTCTTAGCATCAAGTTGATTATCACTAAGCCACAACGTCCCTTTTACTGGTTTACCAGGTTTATGCGCACCACCGTGGTATAAATACAAGGGTAGTTGACCATCGTGCATTGTAAGCATTGAAAAGTGCTCATATAACCGTTCATTAATACGTATGGGTTCAGGCAGTGATAGGACCTCTTCTTTTGAGTTAATTTCTTCAACATGCTCACCATCAGTTGGCCGATTTTCAAATAATTCTTTCAAAAGCTTTAGTAACATTGGTATTCTCCTGCAGCCAATTCGACACTTACTATTACTTAGCAAGTGCTACCGGTAATTCATTGAAGTTGGTTGTGTAGCTATTTGGTGCCAGGTCGTCTCTTGGCTTCCAACTTTGCTTGAAACCCTGCACGCCAAACCTAATGACATTGTTGCCAAACTTACTATTTATTTCATCACTTACCGTAGTCATTTTATTAACGGTGAAATCACCAGAATCATTAAACAAATTTAGTTGAATATTGTCATTCTTTGATAATAACTGATTGAAGATAACGCCAACTTTTTTGAACTGATAGCCCTCCTGGTAAATCTTTTCTAAAGCAAACATTGCGTATCTAATTAATACGTCCGAATCTGCGCAATGAAAAGGCAACTTCACTTCAATGCTTTTACGTAACTGTGGCTGAGACAGCCTAAACACATCCGTTGAAACAAATATTGTCATGCTATTGGTGAACAACTCAAACCGCCGTAATTTACCCGCTCCAGTAGAAACGTGTGAAGACAGCGCACTTTTAAGCTCATTTAAATCTGTAACAAGCTTACCCATGCTTCTAGAAACACAAATGCTATCACGGCCTTCGTTAAGATCCTTTAGCTGCACTGCATTTATACCGTTGAGCTCTTGTATAGTACGTGATAAAACGACACCAAACTTTTGTTTCGCCTCTACAACATTAAAATTTTTTAATTCCAAACCGGTATTAACACCCAGCAAAGTAAGCTTTCCCGCCGTTTTTGAACCGACTCCCCATATATCGCTTGCTTTGACTCTTTTAAGTACCCAATCAACCTTTTCAGGGGTATCGAGCACAGCTACACTATTGGTTTTGGCTTTCCATGCATTAAGTTTAGCTGCATGAGAAGCAAGTTTAGCAAGTGTTTTTGTGTGCGCGACACCGACACCCACACCAATGCCCAAGTTCTTAGCTAACGTATTTTTAATATGTAAAGCGTATGATTTAGGATTTGGTGCCATGGCCGTGTCAATACGGCCAAAGCTTTCATCAATTGAGTAGCGGTGGCAGTCAAATAGTAATTCTTCTAGTTCTGTGTGAAAACGATTGCTCATATCTCCAAACAAAGTAAAATTACTGCCCCACACATGACCATTGCTGTTTTGAATTAATTCTTTGATTCTAAAGTGGGGCTCACCCATTTTTACACCTAGCGCTTTCATGGGTTGATTTCGCGCTATAACATTGCCTTGGTTTGAACTTAACACACCAAGCGGCGTGGTATTAATATCGTATTGCGGATTAAATAGCTGAATAAATGAAACATATGCAGCGTTAATATCACAGAGAACCCACATCAAAAAATGCTTATAGCGCTAGTGACAACGCCCCATATAACATTTTCATCCCAATTATTCTCATCATCAAATTCGACCACGATTGGCTCGTACTCTGTATTCGAGCTTTGAAATATAGCCCTGTTGTTTTCGGGCTCTAACTTTAAACGCTTAACAACAAACTCGTTATCAAGTGTTGCAAGAACGACTTTACCGGAAGTGGCCTTTAGAGATTTATCGACGATAATGATTGCCCCATCCTGAATGTCTGGAACCATGCTATCGCCAGCGACTTTAAACAGAAATGAACTGTTCGGCCGCGCCATTAACAGCATATCAAGACTAATAGGTTGAGTTAAACAATCTTCCGCTGGGTTTGGAAAGCCTGCTGAGGGTTTAAATTCAGAAAGTGAAAATACGTTGAGAGACTTGATGATAGGCGTTGGCTGCATACACAAAACCACTGGTTGAATATACAGTTATTTTATGGCCAACAATTAATACATGCAAGCTTTGTTTTTACGTTACACTTTGATTAATTATTCTAGCTAATTGAGGCGTTATGCGAATACCAAAATCCTATGGTGTCTACTCTACTAAAATAGCTCATGTAGAATTTTCATTGATAGCTCATGAGGCGTATGGGCTAATACTCCTTAGTGACAATTTTAGCTGTAAGGCTGAGTTGTTACATAGCTCAATAGTACAACTCCAAGAAGGCTGGTGTTTAACCCGGTTTAAAGACGAGAATGTTTTAAACATCGCTTCATTTACGGAGACCGAATTCAACCAACTACAAAGTGAGTTTGGTATTAATCGTTATAAAAATTCGTTCGAGGCGCCATTTACTAATAAATATGGCTCTCGTAAAATAAACTTTATGACTGCGCTTTCAAGGTGGTCAAAGAAAAACACCACAATAGCTAAGCGCATAAAAGCCAGCCCACATATGGATGTGAGTATTTATGATTATTTAAATCAAAAAACTTAACCCGCTGATCACACATCATCCCAGCTTGCCTTGTTTTCGCTCTCTTTTTGCGTGTTAGCATCCAAAGGGCGTATTCTAGTAGGGGCATATAAAATAGCATTAATGGCACAATTCTTAACTGTTTGAGCCGAATATTGCTCTCTATATCCCTTAATTACATCAACATGAGCCAAGTTTGCTTTGTAGTAAACTGTAAAATCTGGGCAGTCCAGATAGTGCATTTCGCTTGGGCAATTAAGCATGGCCACTTCATCATGCCTTGATGAGCCTTTAGATGTTACAAAATAGCTATGTGTACCTATGTCAAAATTTCTGCAATTAATCGTAAAGTATGCAGTGTTCTTTTCAACATTAATTGGACTTAACTCTATTAATTTATGTTTAATTACATCATTCACACCAAATTTCAAAGTTGGTATGTCAGTAGTAGTGTTTAAAGGGGATGCCATATAAGCGCCCAAAGCAATAGCGGCAAATATAGCCAGCGCAGCAGCTCGCTTAAGCATATCCTCTTGACGCTCTAATTTATGATTATCCATCTAATGCGCTCTCACAAAAAATAAAAGGCTATTATCACAAGTTATATAAAAAAAATTAAAATTTAGAGCGCATGAATAGTGCCCTTGTAAATAAGGGCGATAACACCAACGATCATTCAAAAATCATTCGTTTTCTTTATACTATTGAAGTTGCAACTTTGTTGATTGAACTCTTTAAGGTAAGCTCTTGATTTGGCGTAGTTTTGATATCTTATTAAAATAGGCTTGGCATTAGCAAATGTGGATAAAAAAACAGTTGAAACTAAAGTAAAAACAAGTCTCCCCACCCCCCACCTCTAAAGTCATAAAAATAGTAAAAAACACATGATATCATTAGATAAAATATATATTCACAATAAATTATCTATAACTTCTTGATATAGATCTTCATCATTCACTCGAACGTATAACTCGGTCGTAGAGACCTGGTTGTGGCCAAGCAAGAGAGAAATTTTCTTGATAGGCACACCTCTGTTGTACAGGTTGGTGGCGTAACTACGACGTAAAGAGTGCGGAGGTGGAGCTTCATATTTACAGCATAATTTAAAAATCGCATCGGCACTCATGGTTTTTTTTTGCAAATGACCACCCTTTAGAATCCGTACAAAAAGCGGCTCATCTTTATTAGAATACAAATGAATATCAAGCCATGTATTTATCGCCTCTAACACAACAGGATGCAGTGCAACTTTTCGTTCTTTATTACCTTTACCTATCACCCGTAATGCCTTGTCTCCAACATCACCTATTTTCAAATTAACAATTTCTTGCCGACGTAAGCCACAACGCAGTAACACTGAAAATATTGCATAATCGCGAATCTTTGAAGCATTTTCACAAGTTTTTTTAGAAATCATTCCTAATAACGACTCTACTCCATGATGATCCAGCAGGTTATATTCTTTATTCCTTGAGCCCGTTTTAGGCTTCACCATTTTAATAGCGTCACGCTGTAGAGCACTCATTTTTCCAAGTAAGTAAGCGTGCTCAACAACTTGTTTAACAATTGCAATGTAGAGTGTAATTGTTTTTGGCGAATAATTTTCATTAGACTTGAAGCTATTAATCAGAGTATTTAATGCAGTAGCATTGAAGTTTTGCCAATTAATATCATAGATTGAATCTCTGCCAATATGCTTCGCCACAGCTTTCAGCACACGTGCAGCCGTTTCTTTTGAGGCTTCAGAGTTAAGAGATAAAATATAATTATATATCGGACATTTCACATCTTTGTATATAACTGTCTTTTTATACATGCTATTGGCAGCAACCAAATCATGACGAATTTCAAATAATTCTTTTGCAAATCGTGTCAAAGCTTAACCCTTCTATGTGTTTTGTTTTAGTGCAATTAAAATAAAATGCTTCATTGTTAATCTTTAAATTTAACCCGTACATCATAATTAAACACTTTACCGCCACCGATATAACCCTAGATATTAGCGGGCAAACTTTAATGTCAACCCCCCCCCCTGTGCAGGAACAATAAACTCTGTAACCTTGGGGTGATCGCTTCACCCCAAGGTTACAAACTTTATTGTCTCTACACACCCCCACTATAACAGGTAACTTCTTCATGTTAAAAATAACTCTTGTAAATGGGTATTTACGATACCTATTTTTATGTTAAATTGAGCTTTAAATAAAAAACTCAGGCCAACTCACCTAAGTTTTTAAAATATAAATTTAACTGTTTTTTTTACTTTTAACACTAAAAATCATTACATTAATGGTGGTGAACAAAATTAAACCTAAGCACGCAGTCAAATACTCTGCAATTCGCGCAACAAATAAATTGTGTGCCACACCCGACAATATTAAGGATAGTAGTAATATAAACAAAGGTATGATCAATTGACTTACATAACACGATAGTAAATAAATCGCACCGTTCGGGCCCTCCATAAAATTACACTTTTTATAAATATAAAAAGTACATAAATGACTAATCAAATAAATTACAACAAATAAAAAAACTACCATGAACCAACCCTTCTGGACAGATTGTTTCTAAATTATGTCACAGTTTATTATCTAGGCTACTAAGCTAGAAAGGGCGAATATAGTGGTTCTAATTCATTTTTTATTCAGAAAATGAGAATTCTATTAATGCTAACTATAAAGTACAAGGATTTAGATGGCTTGATGTGAATGGGTTCGTGAGGATTGTTAGTTCTATCCTGGCATCAGGACTTCTCTGAAATAGATGCAAATGAACGACGCAGCGGTATTTAATGTTTAATTTTATTCTTTAACACATACAAACCACCAGCAAGTGTAAATATTGTAATAGTTATGACAATAACTGTCGCAATTTGAATTGTACTCATAAATATCTCCTGTCAGGTCTATTAATAATTATACACAACTCTATAAATATGAAAAGCGCGCTTATATTAGTTATCTTTACTAGCTTCAAATTATTAGCTTGTGGCCATAAAGGCCCGATAAAATTGATACAACAAACGTAATAATAGCTGCAGGTAAGTTAATCTCACTTAATGAATTTAAAGTTGTTTCAAAAATATTGGTGGCATTGGTGTAAGCATCAGTAGTGAAGTATCTCCAACTGAAGAACGAGCATGATGCGACAGAAAAGACAAAGACACCCAGCGCTCCACTGATTAGCTTTGATAACGTGTAAGAGCCAGTTACTAAAACCGATAGAAAAACCAACATTATTAACATTTAAATATATACCCGAATTAGTTATAAGCCATTGTTTTTATTTTTAATATCACCAATATAAACTATGGAATTATTGACCTACTTATTTGACTTGCCGACTGCACTAACCTTTCCATTTGACCATCTAATGAAGAGGGTGTTCCCTACTCGCCATTCAGTAATCTTTTTTATCATCCTTCCAATTTACCTGTATTAACACTGCCAAACCACAGAATAAGGATGCCAAGCACGGCACAAGCGACGATCCCAAAAACAACCCAAAGAGGGTCAACATTTGCCAATATTAAACTAATCATATTTAGTAGTTCCTACTTTCTTTTGCATAGTAAATCTATAGCTGTCTTCTGTTTTTTTACTTCAACTAACAAGTTCATCTTATGCGTGTAAGTATCCTGTAATTTGGCATCTGTCTCTTTTAGCGCAGATTTTACAGATTCGAGTTCTTTGGTTAATGCTAAATTTTCATCATTTAACGCAGTTAAATGTTTATCTTCTGATTCCGCTATCTCATTTAAATTAATGTGATTAGGGCTTATATCATTATTATAAATTTCAAAATTGTCAGTTTCTTCCTGTAAAGCTAAATTAGAAGCTTTCAGCGTTTTTAGTTCGTTTTGTAATGCAGTTTTTACTTCGGTGAGTTCATTAACTTTATTTTTATTGTCTTCTAGCGCCTGGGTAGCATCTTCAAGCTCTGCATTAACTTTTTCATTCTGCTTTATAAGGGCTTCATTACTTAAGAGTAATTTAGCGTTTCTTTCATCTAGCGTTTGTGCGAGAGCCTTGCTTTCACTAGCTAATGCTTTCTGTGAAGTTAGCTCTTCTACTAGTTCTTGGTTCAACCTACTACTAGACAGATTTTTTGTTCTCAACTGTTCAATTTGTGTATCTAGCTCCTTTACGGCCAGAGAATGCGTGCGAGTCAGTTCCTCCAGAGCTTTTTGATATTGTGCATCATTTTCTTGATTTTCATTAGCAAGCTCTCGACTCTGCATTAACTGCCTCTCAAGTAGCTCTATCCTTGTTTCGCTTGCCACTTGCTTAAGACTCAATGCCTCATATTCAGCTTTGAATTGTGATAGTTCTTGCTCGGCTATTAAACGCTGACTATTAGCTTCATTAAATTGGTTTTTATAGCGTAGTTCTGCCTCTTTTTCCTTTAGCGCCAATTCATCCATAAACGATTGTGCAAAGTTAGATGACAATGCAAATTTGTTATCAAACCATTCCTTTTGCTCTTGGGCCCTAATAGTCTTCCAAGATAGTAAGTGTTTATGAGCTGTGCTCGTGCTTTTAATTTCAGGGATCAACGACAAAAGCATAGGAATGTTAGGCTCAATACCTTTTTTTACTAAGTTATTACACAACTCATGAATCATTTTTTTGTGATTTAATGAAGTGGTTTTTGCAGACATTGGTATTACCTACTTTTAAACATGATTGAATTATACACACGCTTGTTCATATAGGCAATTACGGCAAATAATGTCGCTCTTATCGCGAAACAATTTCGCCATTAGCGAGGGAATAGTTTCGCAATTAATTACAATATGAACGAACTTAAAACCAGACACCAAAAGCAAAGAAAGCCATATAAATCATTGTTTATATGGAGCTTTATACTTAACCACCAACTAGGTTAGTTATTTTAATTTAAATTTACAGAAATAAAAATATCAATAACTGTAAAATATCCATGTTAAATACAGAAAAAAAACGCGAAAGCTTTCGCACTAACTTTCGCAGTTTTTACGAAATTTTGTTAATAAATTCCGTGATAATTTATATCTGTAATAAGAGCTTTTATATACAAATACATACTAATTGTGTTGATTAAAATATATACAATTCTAGCTATATCTTCACTATTTCCAAACTTTATAATTGCAGCGTAAAAAAATAATTGGCAAAAAATTGATACAAAAGCATAAGCATAACGCTTTGTTGTAATAGACATACATTTTCTCCAGTTTTTGTTTGTCACATACTCAATTTCTGCAATAAGCCAGCCACATTTTTTCAAACTATCAAACAAGCATTTAATGTGTTTTAAATCAAGTTGTTACAACATTAAATTTATGAGTGTTTCAGAAGTATACATATTTAATGTGTAAAAATTTTAAGAAAGAAATGATAGTTTAATAAAAGTGTAAAAAAATGAAGACACTATTCTACTTTTCTGCAAAAAACTGTAATCAATACAGAACACATGCTCTGCATTTAAACGACTTTTGATAAGACACGATGACAAATGCAATAACCAATCGGCTCTATTTTTTATGGCCACTGAGTTGCCTGACGTCATTACGCACGGATAAAGCCACTTTACAGAATTGACTAAGTACTTTATTTCATTAATCATAATCATTTTATTGCGTTTTCAGCATTTTGGAATCGCGATATATATGGGAATAATTGCCCACACACCAATGCACGACTCATGTATCAAAAAATGACTCACATTACAAAAATCGGTATACACGGTTATACATATTATGTACTATCACTTTACTAGAATAATTGTTAAGTATGAGGTTTTTCATGAGTTCAGAAAAAGTAGCTAAAACTGATAGAGATTTTTATAATTTAAGTGTAGGCGCAACCAATCATAAAGAAGCACGTAATAGAAGATTGTTGAGTAATAACCAAAAACAACTTCGCAACTTCACTCGTAATGAAAGCAAAGACTATTTAGGTGTACATGCGGCTACTATAGATAAATACACAAAATTAGCTAACATCGACCCTCGCAGACATGATGATTCTCAGTGGTCACTGGACTTAGAAGAAATATACAAGGTACGTGATCTAATGCCTCAAGATTTGAGAAAAGCGGAAAAATTCCACCGTGGCTTAAATCAAAAACTCCAAGTAATCGCGATACAAAATCAAAAAGGTGGCGTAGCTAAAACAGCTACTGCAGCTACACTAGCTTCTTGCCTAGCAACAGAGTTCCATCAAGAATTTCGCATTGGCCTAATTGATATGGATGCACAAGCAACATTAACCACCTTTTACGCTACGAAGTCAGAGGCGTTGGGTGAGCTATCATCTGGTGATTTGATTACTGGGAACTATGAGCTAGACGAAGGTGAAACAAAGCAGCAAGTGATCTCAAATGCATTCTTACCAACAACAATACCAAATTTACGTATCCTACCGGCTGCACAATCAGATAGAGCTTTAGACAACTGGTTTCACGAACAAGTTATAAATAATAAAATTGAAAACCCGTATTCAATTTTGAAAAACATTATCAATGAAGTTGAAAGTGAATTTGATATAATTATCATAGATACCCCGCCGAGCCTAGGCTTCCCAACGTACAATGCTTACTACGCGGCTACGGGTATTATCTACCCATTAGGTGTAACTGAAAGCGATATTGATGCCACAAGTTCTTACTTTGAATTTATTCAGCAAGTGTGGGCTATTTTAAAAAAAGCAGGTCATCCCGGCTTCGATTTTATGAAAATGCTACTTACAAATTTTAAAGAAGGCTCAACAACAACGACAGGATTGATGACTGGTTTATGTGATGATTTCTCGGACTATTTATACTCAAAAGAGTTTAAAGCATCTGAGGCGGTTTCTAATTGTCAAGCATCAATGGCTACTGTCTTCGATATGTCCAAAAGTGAATACGACAAAAGTAAATCTTCATTCCTAAAAGCTCAAGTAAATGGGTATGAAGTAACGAGTCAGGTATATAGAGATATTGCAAAAGTATGGCGTGAAAGCAGTAAGGAGGAAAAATAATGGCTAAGAAACGTGGCTTTAACAATCCTACAGGTGGTGTACCGGGTGGAGAAGATGCGATAGTAGACGCAGCAATAAGTAAAATACAGCATTTATCAAAGGATCTAAAATCTGCAATTGAAAACTCAAATCAAAATACAAATGCAGTGCTTAAAGAGTTCTTTGGTTTAAGTTCAGTTGGGGAAAGTAAAATATGGACTTTGAGGTCAGGTAAAAAAGTAGAATTTACACCTGTTACATTGTCTTATGAAGAAGTACGCGATAATACAACCGTCACGTTTGAGGTGAACGGGCGATTCCAAGACGATTTAACCCTTGAGTCATTGCAAGATCTAAACTCAATTCTTACGCAACAATATACACCGGCCATTGCAAGGTTACTTGATGGAAAGATGGATATATTAGACGGCTCACGTAGGCGTGCCCGTTTTTTATATGAAGAAGGAGCGATTAAAGAGTTTCACCTTCTCGTTTCTAGCGAAGATATAAGCGTCAGTGATGCTAAAGCGTTAGCTAAAGAGCTTCAATCGGCAAAGGAGCATAGCTTAAGGGATGTTGGTTTGCGTTGTCAGTTGATTAAAGATAATCACTTTAATGAGACTGGCGAAACCTTAAATCAAACTGCATTAGCAGAACAGCTCGGTGTTAGCCAAAGCTTAATAAGTAAAGCACTCACTGCTGCTTCAGTAAAAAAGGAAATGCTAACGCTTTTCCCTGATCTGAACACGCTCGCTATTGCTGACTATAAACTTCTAAAGCAAGTGCAAGACGAACTTGAAAGTAACAATTTTCTTGATGGATTTATAGATGAAATCGAAACTGAAATTATTAGCATAGATGACAACCTTGCGGCCGATGAATATAAAAGTGCTGTTTTAACTCTTATTAAAAATACAAACAAAAAACTTACTGCCAAACCGAAGGATAAAGCTGTTACAACTAAACTGTTTGACTGTAAGGGTAATCAAAGAACAGCTAAAAAAACAGAAAAGGGTAGAAAGGTAAGTTATACATTTGACAAAATTACTGAAGAAGCCAAACGAGAAATCGAAGAAGCTATAGTAGCGCTCTTGGAAAAACATAACCAATAACCTTGATAAAAAACCTGCTGATTAGCAGGTTTTTTAGTGGGTTTTATACAAAGATTATTTATGCTTTATTCACATTCAAAACAGTCACTTACGAATAAAAACCTGCAATTATTCCAGCGATATAATACACGTTATTCCTTTACTTACTCTGTTAACCCTGCTCTCTTAACAACCACGTAATAGCCTCAAGCTTGCAGTGTTTGGCTTTTGATAACCTTTCAACTACTATAAATCTGCTCATAAACAACTAAAAAAAGAAAGTATGAATAACTTTAAAATAACTCCTGCTCACTCTATTGAAGCGAAGGCATGGCTACTGTTCTTTTTAACGAGTGGGATGAGCTTATAGAGCATGTATCTAGCCCACACGAACCAATTTACATAACAGCAGAAAACAACGCCCATGAAGTCATAGGCGAAAGATTGTCGCGCTACATTAAGTATAATTACTCTCATGGCATGGTGTTAAACATGCTGGAAAATGCAGGGGTTGGATATTCACCGTAAGACCGGAGAGCGATACTTGAACTCACATCGCCGTAGGGGCTTATAGTAGAGCAAAGAAAACTCGTAGAGGGAATAATGGATGTTGAGACTGCCGGGCATGGTGGTTTAAAACTGACGAAAAAGCTTGCTGATGCAATTCCTTCACACCTAACCCTTAATAGTGAATATTATGAAGAAGATGAGGCGTTTGCACTTGTCTATCTTGCATACCCGCAAATATTTCCGTCTGTTCAAGGCAAAGCCCATGCATTAGGTAGACTCAATATATTTACATCGCATTCAGTGCCACGAAAGAAAAACCAAGCCGAGATCGATTTTCTTGCCGAGTTCACAACAACCATAGACACCGAATTAAACTTAGATTTTAAGCCGCACGTTGAGGATGAAAACTAAATAGAGAACTCAATGAAATCGAGCAATGTGTTTTTGCTATTTAAGTGAATGCGTTATTAACAACAAGTACCCTATCGCTGCCCCTGACGTTGAGTACGCGCCTTCATTAACGGATTGGGTGCTATGTTTAAAGAGAGCCCCAAATATTGATGGTACTTGGAAACAAACAGCTAAGAAGTGGAAGGAACGTTTCTACATTGATCCTGGTTTATATTAGTGCTTATTAGATTTCTTCTCCGGCAGCAAAATTTAAGCAAAAAAAAAGCGCCCAAAAGGACGCTTTAATTAAACAGATTTATTTCAAAATCAACTAGAGGACCTATTGGCTACCAAGTAAAGACCTCCAGCAAGAGTGCTGAATGTCAACAAAACCACTATTACCGTAGCTATTTGATAAATACTTGTGTCCATATTATTTGTCCTCTTTGTTATATTGCTTTGAAATAGTAAATGAAACGACAACCGCAGCTACTGAACAAATTAATGCTCCTATAGCCTTAACTAAACCTTGAATTTGTAACTGGTGGCACACTTCTGTAACTTGGCTTATGCAAACTCCAAAGGAATCTTCAAAACCCCCTACAATTAAGCTGGGTATGAAACCAACTAATATAGCCATCAGAACAAGTTCAACAAGTATTAGGTTGAAGTTTTTCTTATTATTACTCATTGCTTATCCTCATATTTGAGGGGGAGCAATCCCAAAAGGGAGAGCGACCCCCTTCTGGGTTAATGTTTCAGGCAATTATTTAATTGCCGGTGTTAATTCTCAAATTCAGATAGAGAATATATTTCGTATTGTTCTGCTAAATAATCTGGGTCACTCACTAGTTCAGTAAGATCATAGATTGGTTCTAAGAAATCATTAGCCTCATTGTAAACATTAAAAATCAATCCCGATAATGCTGGGTTGTTTTCTATCAACAATGCATCTAAATACTTCAACTTAGTACGCGTTATTATTTCCCCACATGAAGCAGCGCAGTATAAGTCACCTGCACCACTATCTAATGACTTTAAATCACTTGGTTTAATAATTTCACCACATACGTTAGCTGCAACAACATGAACAAACGTTGTTGCATAACCCGAAACAGACTTTGTTTCGCACATAACACGCTCCTATATACGATATTTTGACAGAGTTAAAATATGTTTGATTTTACAATTTTAGATAACGCAGTTTTAAGGTTTGAAACGCACTCTACATTCGTAAAGTATTTATCGTCTAAACCTTCTATGTTATCTCTAGTCATCCCTACACCTAATACAGCAATACTTATACCCAATATCTTTGCCAGCTCTAATGCTTCAATGAATGACCCCGGACAACTAGGCTTACCATCAGTTACGAGGAATAAGCACTTCTTATCTTCAGATTGGCGATTCAGTCTCATTAATGCAGACTTCATAGCCTCACCGCTTGGAGTGTATAAATCAGAACAAACTTGAAAGCGTTTTTCATCGATATATTGTTGGTTAAAAGGTTTTGCTATATATAGGCACATCTCAGACGAGTAAAAACCAATTTCATTTTTAACTTGTAAGCTTTGCAAACCCTTAGACATTGCTAATGCTACCGCGTTAGCAATCTCTTGATAGCCACGAGCCATAGAACCTGAAGCATCTATTAAAATACTAATAGCGGCGCTCAATTCGTTTTCTATTACCGGTGTTTTGAAAATGCGATCATCACCTAAAACCGATCCAACTAGTTTTTTGCTAGATAATTTTCGGCCACGATTTCTAAAACCATTCAACTCCTCTGTGTCATCAATTAACGCTCTGTGTAGGGTACGGTAAACCGCCTTGCCTGCACTGGGTATTAATTCAGGATTATTAAAAGGTAATCCCATCAGTTTCCATTTAGTCGTTACAGGTAACGTATTACTAAATATATCTCGGAGTTCGGAATCATCTTCAGAAGGGCTAAAGTTTTCTGCTTCTTGTCTCAATTCTTCGGCTATCATTTCATGAAAGTCAGGTACTTCAATATTATCGTCTTCGATAGCATCTATAACTGACTTAATGATTCGTGAAGTTTGATCACCGTTTTCTTGGTCCTCAGCAGAGGCTTCATTTCCATTAGTATCCGTACTTGAATCATCTGATTGCTCACCATCTGATTGTTCACCATCTGATTGTTCACCATCTGATTGTTCACCACTGTAGCGCTTTGCATTGAGTCATTTACATCACCCACACCTTCCATGGTGTTGAGTTTTTCTTTAAGTTTTGCTGCTACTTCTTTTAATTGTTTGGCATCCTTTCCTTCTAGGCGGAAGCTCACA
>NZ_JACJEI010000044.1:0-27187 GCF_014163985.1 Pseudoalteromonas sp. SR41-4
GTTGGTCACTCAGTTTCAATTGAGACTCTAAATTTTTTGCCTTGCTTAGCGAACTAAGCTCGGCTGTTAGAACTCAATCTGTACGAGTGCCCACACAGATGATTGCTTTATATTGTTAAAGAACGCTGCGGTTAAAGTTAAACTTTATCTCGCTAGGGCTGCGCATATTACGCTTTCCTATCTTTTTGTCAACACTTAATTTTTAGTTTCTTTTAAAAGATTTCAAAGCTAAGTTTTACTCGACTTACTTACCGTTTGTTCAGCGCTTTTCATTGCTGCCTGCCGGGTCAGTGGATGCGCATTATAGGGATATTCTTGAGGCCGTCAACGCTTTATTTCAGTTTTATTAAATTAATTAACTATTTGCTCAAAAGGCATACAAACAAGGCGTTACAGCGTTATTTTCGCTTAAATTTTCAGCTATGAGAGCAACCAAGCTGCGCATACAGACCTGATCCATCTCATAGCTAAATAGCAATTATTAAACTGTTGCACTGTTATCTTTTTTAATTGGATTAAATGCGGCTATCGGATTGATTAATTTTCCTTCAAATTTAAGATTTTTTGCCGGATCTGCCAAATCTATCATTTGCTGATTATTACTTAACTGTAATCGGTTTAAACACGACAAGGTGAAATCAGCACTAAATAGATCGTACTTGATAAACTTATCTTTTAGTTCTGGGTGTGATTGTTGATAGCTAATTACACACTCTGCAACTTGTTGCCAAAAGTCTCGTTCTGAATAGTCGTTTTGCTGATCAAGGATATCAGCCACGAACCTAAAGAAACAATCAAACACATCTGTAAAAATTGACAGCACTTTTAATTCATCGGGCACATCCACAGTTAAGCGTTGAATATTATCCGCCAGTACTAAATCTTTATTAAGAATAGCTATCTCCTCGGCAATATCTTTCATTATTGCTTTGGCTGGAATGTTGTTCTCAAGTAACAGGATCAAGTTTTCACCATGAGGCATAAAGACTAAGTCATGGGAGTAGAAACAATGAAGGAGTGGATCTAAGTATGCTTTTAGATATTTAGCAATCCATATATGAGTACCTATCTTGGCTGATTTTATCAAAGCAGGTAATAACGCTTGTCCTTGATTATCTATATGCAGCAGCGACGCCATGGTCATTAAGCGCTGATTACTCTTTATCTTTGGCATTGGGCTTTCACGCCAAAGTGCAGAAAGCATTTTTCGATATGGGCTGTATTGATCGGTTGCGGCTTCTAGAGCGTGATTATAATAACCAATTGCTGCAACCTCACGCAGAATTGTAAAACCGGATTCAGCTAAGTACGGATCCTGTGATACTACTTGTGCTACCCAATCGTTAATTGCGGGAGTTGCACTCATATAATAAGGCGATAAACCACGCATGAATCCCATATTCAAAATTGACAGTGCGGTCTTTACATAGCGTTTATGCGGATGTGTTTTATTGAAAAAAGTACGAATAGACTGCTGCGGCTGATATTCATCTTCACTGTATCCTAAGCAAACCAAATGCTGATCAGCAATATCGTTAGAGAATAACGACGCGAGTTTATTAAACCACTGCCAAGGATGAACGGGGAAAAAGAAGTAATCGTCACTATTTACTCCACGCGCTAATAGCTTTTGCTTAAATGACTCTATGGTGTGCGTCGATAGCTCTTGCGTTATGAGTGTTTGATAATCTAAATCATCGGTGGTCGAAAACACCACTCTATCTTTATGCGCACCTAGCCAAACCAGCTGTAAGTGCGCGCCAGTCTCTGGTGCGTATTGGCGATAATCATTGGTATCAAACCCTATTCGACCATTGTTTGCTATAAAGCAAGGATGACCTTCCGTCATCGCACTCTCTACCTGTTGAAAATCCGCAGTGGTGAGTTGCTCGGCAGTCAATGCTGGCAGCTGATGCTTATAAGCACTGCCATATAAAGTACTGGCTATCTCTTCTAAATAAGTAGGCAGCATAGCTTGGCTGATACCTAAACTATGTTGTAACTCACAAATAAAGGCGATTGAATCGAGCTCGGCGACTTGGTTATCTATTTGTTTTTCAATTGAGCCTGCTGCTATATGCCAGTGATTCAAATACCCCAGCTTGGCTTTAAAGCGATAAACAATGGTTTCTTTGTCTGTACTGAGCTCAAAATATTGCCAATCTGCATCTTCATTGGTCAATTGCGGTTTTATCAGCCGCTCATGAGCAAACTCACTCAAAGCTTTGCGAACATGTAACCTATTTACATGCCGCCATAGCTGTGGCGTTAAATGACTGACGGCTTGCTCTGGGCTCAGGGGAATGTGCTTCATAGTATTATCCTTATTTAATGCGTGATAAAAGTTATCACGCGTGCAAAATGCGAGATGTGCGGTTTTATGAGTTAACCTAACCGCAGATTGATAACGAAAGCCGGCTTTAGTATTCAAACAATGAATTTTGTTATTGCGAATATCGGGTTCAACAATAACGCGCTGATTTTTGTCATTAGCAAAAATGAAATTCATCACCAGTTGAAACACCGACCAAGTAAAGCCATGCACCTTGTTATTGCTTTGGGCAATCAGAATGTGCATGCCAATATCACCTGCTTTGACGGGGTAATGATTACCTATTTCATCTAATAGAGGGTCATATAACTCAACTAAAAAACACGCGCTATTGTTTGCGTAGCCGATATAAATATCACTATGTGCTAACAGGCTTTGATATTCTTGCTGTAACTGCTCAATGGTAAATTCCTGCATGCCCCAAAACTGTGCATGAGGCTGAGTAACCCACTGGTGAATTAACGCGAGATCTTGTGCTAGGCTAAATGGCCTTAAGCTAAGCTCTGCGATATTAGTAAACTGCTGACAAAAAACAGCTGCTGTAATGGACATTATTGAGCCCTCGTGGTGGATGCCAGATTGGCGCAAGGAGTATGGCGTCGACTTTGCTTGCTCAGTAGCCATAAACAACAAGCGGATATAGCGAGCCCACCAGCGGCGACCCAAAAAGGTATTACTAAACCAGAGCTTTTAACCAGCAAACCCGCGCAGTAAGAAGCTAAAAGTACACCTAAGCTTTGGCAAAAACTGACTTTACTAAAATCTTCAGCGTACTTGTCTGGCGTACTCACTTGGTAAAGCAGCAGATCAAGACGCACAATAATAATGAATAGCGATAGACCGAACAGGCAGCGTCCTGCGATCACTACTAAGTAAAGAGGGCTGGCTTGTAATGCAACGCCTGTAATGATCAACATAAAGACAACTAATAAGTTGATGGGGTTGCGATTTGTTTGCTGCCGCCACTGATTAAAGCACAGCGCAAGCAATGCCATAAAAGCAGGGATAGAAAACACCATACTCGCGAGGACGATACTGGAGGTGTCGCTAATACTTTGCCAATATGCCGCAAAAAAAGGCCGGATCAAAAAAGCACTAAAGTAAAAGCACAACATAACAATGCCAAGTTGATATACAGGCCAACGACTTGATGAAGTGATTGATGTTTTTGCTACTGGAGGCGACTGATTTTTACTAGGCGCTAATCTTATGAGATAGGCGCACACAAAAACCTGAGTAAAATCGCTTAGAGCCATTATTAAAAATGCGGCTTTGCCAGGAAGAGCCGATAACACAAAGCCACCAGCAAGTGCGCCAAGTATGGCGCCAAAGTGCACCACAACACTAAGCATTGCAATCGTCGTAACGTGATTTGTTTTCGCTTCCAAGCTCATTAAGTATGGATAAACCAGTAAATAGCTAGCTTTAAAAGCAAACATAGCCATGGAGGAAAACCAAAACCAATTTAAGTCGCTAGCAAAAAAGCTACTGACACTAAATACACCCGCAGCAATTTGGCTATAAACCAATAAAGGTAGCACATTAATGTATTTACTAATGAAGGCCCAAATAGGAAAACAGACCATGACAACAAAGCAGCTGGCAGCAATGTAAGTGCCAACATAGGCAGGGTCACTTATATTAAATACCGCACTAAAGAAAGTAGGATAAAACGGCAATAACATTGAATCACTGAGCACTGCAAATACCGTTACCGCGATCAACAAAACTTTAAACTGCTTACTCATGCGCGAAACTGCTCTACTTCGTCGCTTAACTCATAATTGGGCGCAGCAAACTCCTGAAAAGCTATTTTACGTTCTATTGGATAATATTCATGTCCGGTGATCGCACGAATAATACAAGAGTTGCGATAACATGCCATGCCTAAATCAGGAGTCACAAAACCATGGGTGTGTTGCTCTGTATTTTGTACAAAAATACGTTGATGCTGCTTGTCTATTGAGTAATTACGAGCAACTTGATAAAGCCCCGCGTCGTCACTATCAATGCAATGACTGATCCCTGCTAAAAAGCTCGGTTGGTAAGACTGATAACCCGTTGCAAAAATAACGCTTTGGGTGTTTAGTGAATAACCTTGCTGCTGTTCAGTTTGCTCTAAGCTAAGTTCAAAACCCTGCTGGTGGCTCAGGTAGGTCATATCAATCAATGCCGAGTTTGTGTGCAAGCTTACTGGCAATTTAGCTGTTAGCCGTTTGCTATACAGCAAATCAAAAATATTGTTGATCAATTCGCTATTAATACCTTTATAGAGATTATGCTGACGACGATTTAACTGCTGGCGTTTTTGTTCTGGTAATTGATAAAAATAATCAACGTATTCTGGTGAGGTCATTTCTAACGTTAATTTAGTGTATTCGAGCGGGTAAAACCGTGAAGAACGAGTAAGCCAATTTAGTTGATAATTATGCTGATCAATCTCTTGTAATAAATCATAAAAAATCTCAGCGGCACTTTGCCCGCTACCAATAATGCTGATCGACTGTTTTTGCTGTAATTGACTTTTATTGGCTAAGTAGTTGCTAGAATGAATAACCCCCTCTTGCAACTTAAATGCTTGAGCACATTGAGGATGACGTGGCACCGGCCCGGTGCCTAACACTAAATGTTTAGCTAGATACACTTGTTCTGCTGTTTGTACTATATAAATATCTTCGTCTTGGCTGTACTCAACATGCTGAACCTCTGAATTAAAACGTATATTAGGCAGCTGCTTTGTTGCCCACTGGCAATACTGATTATATTCTTGGCGAAGTAAGAAAAAGTTTTCTCTAATATAAAAAGAATACAGTCGACCTTGCTGCTTTATATAGTTTAAAAAGCTATAAGGGCTAGTTGGGTCAGCAAGCGTTACCAAGTCAGACATAAAGGGGGTTTGTAAACTTACCTCAGGAAGCATCATGCCTGGATGCCAATTAAACTCAGCTTTTTTATCTAAAAAGAGACTGCTGACTCCATCAAGTGGCGCAGTTAAACATGCCAGACTTAAATTAAATGGCCCTAAACCAATACCAATAACATCATAAATGGACTTATCCATAGCTAACTTCCTCCAGTGCAAGACTTAAAGGAGCATGTTCGTTCGCTAAATCACTTGCTAAGTATTGATAACCATATTGCTTTATAAGCCTTACAACTTGCTGGATATCATTGATAGTGGTGGCACAGTTCAGTAAGGTGAACTTTAAATATTGTTTATCTGCTACCTTAGTTGCCGCGATCAACGCCTCACCTTGGCGAGATAACTGTTTACGAATATATTTATTTACGGCGTCCAATTCACTATCTGTAGCACCGCTATCGCCAACAAAACGAAATACCAGTGTACTTAACTGCGGCTGATGAATAATTTCAATATCTGCTTCAGAGGCTAATAACAAATAACCTTGTCGTGCTAAATGCATCACTTGTTCAAATGCTACACCTAAGTTTTGAGCTCCTACCGTACGCAGTGAAAACCACAACTTTAACGCATCAAAACGTCGTGTGGTTTGAATGCTCTTATTGCATAGATCTGGCGTTCCCGCTTGTTGCTGACTTAATGGGTTTAAATATTCGGCATGATAAGTAACAACTGATAGATGTTGCTTATCTTTTACAAAAAAAGCACTGCAGCTAACAGGCTGAAAAAATGACTTATGGTAATCAATAGTGACCGAATCTGCGCATTCAATACCCGCTAACTTGTGTTTATTATTGGGCGTTATTAATAAGCCCCCGCCATAAGCAGCATCAACATGAAGCCACGCACCACAGCGCTTAGCTATTTCAGCTATCTGCGTTAATGGATCGATACTACCAAAATCAGTTGTTCCAGCTGTTGCAACGATGGCCATAACGATATCGCCTTGTTGCTGACAGTCTTCGATTGCCTGATTTAAAGCGGTCATATCCATTCTAAAATATTCATCACACGGAACGCTTACAACAGCATCGTAACCAAGTCCTAAAATTGCGGCGGCTTTTTGAATACTAAAATGGCTAACTTTTGAGGTGAAAATTTTTAGTCGTTTAAAGTCGTGTGGTAAACCTTGCTGTTTATTAGTATGCCCTGCATATAACTGGCACTGAAAATCACGAGCTAACAACATCGCCATCAAATTAGATTGCGTACCACCACTGGTAAATACGCCATCAGCCAGCTCACCAAGCGCTAGTTTTGAGAGTGTCCAATCTACGATACTTTGTTCAATAAAAGTGGCACCACCACTTTGATCCCAGGTCTCTACAGCAGTATTAATCGAAGTAGCGAGCAATTCAGCAAGGATACTTTGATAAACAATCGGACAATTTAAATGCGCGAGATAGCGTGGATTATTAAAATAAACAGCATCTTTAAGATAAAGCTGAGCAACTTCTTCTAGTGCGTCCGGTATATCAAACAGCGGTTGATTAAGGTCAATACCAATAAATTTTTTAGCTAGCTCCTGCGGTAATATACCGCTAAATGGTTTTTGTTGTGTTGCGATTGTTTGCTCCAACAATTGCATAACCTGCTCAAGACCTATTTTAAAATTATCTATATTTTCCTTATTAAACATTGAATTAAGCATTGAACTTGCTTCATTAGTTGAAGCTTGCTGCTGTGAATCCGCCAGTAACACATTTAACTGAACCATGAGCACGATCACCTTTAATTGAAAATAATTGATAAATCTAAATGAGAATGTATACTAATCGCGTTTCCAATAGGGTGTCAATGGTTTAATTCTAGTAAAATTTAAGGAGTGATTGTGTTAAAAAAATCAATGTTTGGACTATCTGCAATATCATTATGTTTAATGAGTAACTATGGATTTGCTGCAGAAAAGCCAGCCGCAGACGACATAGAAAGTATTGAAGTATATGGAAAAAGTTATCGTTCAACAGGGACCAAATCGAGTTTGACGCCGATTGAATCGCCTATAAGTTTTGAGGTTTACGACAATAAATTACTAGAGTTACGCCAAGTAGATACCGTTAATGAAGCATTGCGCTATGTTTCTGGGATCACACCTGAAAATCGCAGTACAGTAACGATTTTTGACCAATATACGATTCGTGGTTTTGAAAGTTACCGTAATTTTTACGATGGTTTACCGCTGCAATACAACCTAGCTTATAACTTAGCTCCACAAGTAGATGCGTATGCAACACAAAGTGTCGAAATTTTAAAAGGCCCAGCATCGGTTTTATACGGATCGGCACCTCCAGGTGGCATGGTTAACCAAACAGCAAAAACGCCACAAGCATCCTCTGAGCACAATATTAGAGCCCGAATTGGTAGCAATAGCTTGGCTGAATTAGCTTTAGATAGCACAGGCGCTATTACCGACGGCGTTAATTATCGCTTTATTGCACTTGCCCGTAGCCGCGACGGCCAACAGCAAACAACCGAAGAAGAAAGAATCACCATTGCGCCCTCAGTAACTTTTGAGATAAGTGAGCAAACAAGCTTAAACCTTAACTTATATTATCAAGACGATCCTAAAATGGTGCCATCAACGCCATTACCCGCGAAAGGCACACTTTACGAAGCCAGTTACGGTAAGTTAGATGCTGATGCGTATGCTGGCGATGAAAACTGGGCTGAGTTTGCTCGTGAAGTCACTATGATCGGGTATAAATTAAATCATGAATTTTCAGATTCAATTTCGTTTTTACAAAACTTTCGTTATACCAATGCCGATGCCACGCAACAAAATAGCTATGACTTCGGCTTAGCGGATGCAGATAAAATTTTAACTCGTACTGCCTATAAAACCATTGAAGACGCGGAAGGCTTCGTGGTTGATAACCAACTCGCTGTGCAATTTGGTTTAGCGAAGACTAATCATCAGCTATTATTTGGCTTTGAATATCAAGCCCTTGATTCTACATTTGACTATGCCGATACTTTTGGTGCAAATACGCCAACACTTGATTTATCAAATCCAGATCACAGCCAGTTTAATGCAGCTACTACAGCCGCTTTAGATAGCTATCGTCAATTTAGCCGTTTAGAGCAATCTCAACGCGGTTTTTATCTTCAAGATGAGATAAAGCTCGATGCGCTGACAGTGATTGCTGGCCTTCGTTATGATAATTACTACAGTGTTACAGATGATACGAAAAGCGGTATATCTAGTAGTCAAGAAATCGATCAAAGCGATACCACTTTTCGTATGGCAGCAATTTATACCTTTGATAATAACATTGCTCCTTATGCCAGTTACTCAGAATCATTCGAGCCCACTTCGGGGGTAGATACCTTAACTGGCAAAGCATTTAAACCAACGACCGCAGAGCAAATTGAAGTCGGGATGAAATATCACAACAATGATGCAACAACTAAAGTAACCGCGGCCTTTTTTGATTTGCGCAAACAAGATGTGGTGGTTAACACTCCAGACTTTATGAAATACACACAAAATGGTGAAGTACAATCGAAGGGTTTTGAGATCAGTGTTTATCAGCAACTCACAGACACTCTTGATGTTACTGTAAATCTAACAGATATGGATGTTGAGGTAATAGATAATCCACAAAACCCGGCATTGGAAGGTAAAACACCAATTTGGGTAGCTGAGCAACAAGCCTCAATGTGGTTAAATTACTTCTTTAACGATGCACTGGAATTTAATGGCGGTGTACGTTATGTCGGTGAAAGTCAGTTAGATGCCTTAAATTCCGATACAGTACCGGGTTATACCTTGCTTGATGCTGCCGCTAGCTATCGTTTTAACGACAGCTATAAAATCGGTTTAGCCGTGAGTAACTTAACAGACAAACGTTATGTGGGTGCTTGTTTTGATATAAATGGCTGTTGGATGGGCGCTGAGCGCAGTGTTGAGCTTAGTTTAAACGCCTCATTTTAAGTATCTAAACTCGTTATGAACGCTGAACAACTCGCCCTTAGTAAGCTGTTAAATCTTGCTAAGGGCTACCACAGTGCTTTAAAAGTACCAGAACAATCAACAGATTGGCTCGATATACAATCGAGTTCATTGCTGGTTGCAAGGTTACACCAGTATTGGCAGCAGCAATACCCCGCTGCTGGGCGCAGTTATTGGGCAATCAAAAGCTGGGGAATGCTGTATTGGCAACCTGTCTATTTAGCGCTTATCAGCGTTCATGAACTTAATATGAGCTTTTCTTTGCAAAACTTTAAGCAACACTATCAGCAAGGTGTTATTGCAGGGCTGCAACTATCCACTATAAAAGCGCAGTACCATCAAAACCAGCAACAGGCAGTAACGGATATGGCTGCCCACTTGAAACGCTATGTTGTTAAGTTACTCACAGATTTAAACCTCGTTGCAAGGCTTAATGAGCGTTTGGCGATGTCCTTATTAGCTGACACGCTATTAGCAATACTACTACTTCATGCAAAGCGAAAGCCGCAGTTTAATATTCATGTAATGGCAGCGCACTGGTTGCATGCTCTCGATATCTCAGAGGCGGGGGAGTTTATTATGCTTACAGCTTGCTCAGACTCATTAGCATTAACGCGAAAAACATGTTGTTTGCATTACCAAATAGGTAATGTTGCAAAGTGCGCTAATTGCCCAAAACAACCTCAGCAAATTAAAGTTCAACGGATGCAACAGGAGTTAATAGCAGTATGTTACAGCTAAATAAAAAGCAAAAAGCGAGTATAAACTCGCTTTTCTAGCTAAGGTAAACACTACTGCGCTTACTTTTTAACTGGGCGTTTCCAACCGGTTAAGTTGCGCTGTTTTGAACGTGCGATTGCTAGCTGTTCATTTTCAACTGTGCTGGTGATCACAGAACCTGCACCAACTGTTGCTGTTGCGCCAATGTTTACCGGTGCAACAAGCGATGAGTTAGAGCCAATAAAGGCATTATCACCAATAATGGTTTTGGCTTTATTTACGCCATCATAGTTACAGGTAATAGTACCGGCACCAATATTTACTTTTTCGCCAATTTCAGCATCGCCTAAGTAAGAAAGATGATTTGCTTTAGAGCCTTTGCCTAAACGGGTTTTTTTCATCTCAACAAAGTTACCAATATGCGAGTCTTCTTCCATAATCGCACCTGGGCGCAGACGTGCATAAGGCCCCAAAGTACACTTGTCGGCTACGCTTGCATCATCAATTAAGGTATTAGCTTTAATAATTACGTTATCGCCAATCGTACAATTTTTAAGTACGCAGTTAGGGCCAATTTCAACGTTATTACCAAGAGTAACTTTACCTTCAAAAATAACGTTTACGTCAATTAATACATCTTCACCCGTTGTCACTTCGCCGCGTACATCAATGCGAGCAGGATCGGCAAGCGTTGCACCATTAAGCATTAACTGTTCGGCTTGCCACGACTGATATGCGCGTTCAAGGCCTGCAAGTTGTACGCGGTTATTTGCACCTTCAACTTCCATTGGATGATCTGGTTGTGCTGAGCTTATCTCTACACCTTCACTGTGCGCCATTGCGACTATATCTGTGAGGTAGTATTCACCTTGCGCGTTTTCGTTAGATAAGTTGCCTAACCAGCTTTTCAGCAGTTTACCGTTTACAGCCATAATGCCAGTGTTTACTTCGTTAATAAGTAATTGCTCTGCGCTTGCATCTTTTTGTTCAACAATACCCACTAGCTTGCCATCAACACGTAACATACGGCCATAACCATTAGGGTTAGCTAAATTAACAGTAAGCACGGCTAAGCCGTTTTTAGGTGTGGCAGCGAGTAAACGCTCAAGGGTTGATTGCTTTGTCAGTGGTACGTCACCGTATAAAACCAATACAGTGTCTTCATCATTAATATGTGGGTTTGCTTGTGCCACTGCATGGCCAGTACCAAGCTGCTCAGCTTGAAGTACCCAGTTTACATCGTTGTCAGCAAGTTGTTGTTGTAATAATTCGCCGCCATGACCAAAAACTAAGTTAGTAGATGTCGCACCGAGTGCTTTAGCATTATCGATAACGTGTTGCACCATAGGTTTACCGGCAACTTTATGCAGCACCTTAGGTAGAGCAGAGCGCATACGAGTACCTTTACCCGCAGCAAGAATTACAGTAGTAAGTGACATTAAAACAATTTCCTTCTTTCTTTGTTTTATTGAAATAAATAAGCGCGTGTAAATTCAAAAAGATTACGTAAGTCACATCATGTGCACTTACTCAATGGCAATCTAGCAGTAGCCACTGAATCTAAGCTGAAATCACAACTTGCTTTGTATTAGTTATATTGTAACGGGGATCGATGAAGGATATAAGTAAAAATAATGATAAAGAGCTGTAAAAGTAGAGTTTAGAAAAATGATAGCGTTCTAATAAAATAACAATGCAGTATATTTCAAGCACAAAAAAGCCCACATAAAGTGGGCTTTTTGAAAACCAGATAGGCTTACTTTTTACGTAATTGCTGAATAACGCGTAGCTGTGCAATTGCTTCTGCAAGTTGTACTGCTGCTTGTTGATAATCTAATTCAGCGGCTGAAGAATTCGCCATTTGCGCTTCAGCTTCACGTTTAGCTGCTTCTGTTGCTTGTTCGTCAAGGTCTTCACCACGAACCGCTACATCAGCCAAAATAGTCACTATGTTCGGTTGCACTTCTAGAGTACCACCAGCAACATACATTACTTCTTCGTGACCAAATTGCTTTACTAAACGTACCATACCAGGTTTAAGGGCAGTCAATAGTGGCGCATGTCCTGGGTTTACACCTAGTTCACCTTCACTACCGCTTACTTGAATCGATTCAACCAGACCAGAGAATAACTTCCGCTCTGCGCTTACTACGTCAAGATGTACAGTCATAGCTGCCATACTACCCTCCTAATTACATGTTTTTGGCTTTTTCTTGAGCTTCTTCGATAGAGCCAACCATGTAGAACGCTTGCTCTGGCATATCATCAAATTCACCGTTTAAGATGCCTTTGAAGCCAGCAATTGTGTCTTTAAGTGACACGTATTTACCCGGTGATCCTGTGAAAACCTCTGCCACGAAGAATGGCTGAGATAGGAAACGTTGGATTTTACGTGCACGAGATACAAGTTGCTTATCTTCGTCAGAAAGCTCGTCCATACCTAGGATTGCAATGATGTCTTTAAGTTCTTTATAACGCTGAAGAACTGTCTGAACGCCACGTGCTGTATCGTAGTGCTCTTGACCAATTACTAATGGATCAAGTTGACGTGAAGATGAATCAAGTGGGTCTACCGCTGGGTAGATACCAAGTGACGCGATATCACGCGAAAGTACTACTGTTGCATCTAAGTGAGCAAACGTTGTTGCTGGAGATGGATCCGTTAAATCATCCGCAGGTACGTATACCGCTTGGATTGAAGTGATTGAACCCGTCTTAGTAGATGCGATACGCTCTTGCAGTACACCCATTTCTTCAGCAAGTGTAGGCTGGTAACCTACCGCTGATGGCATACGACCAAGAAGTGCAGATACTTCAGTACCAGCAAGTGTGTAACGGTAGATGTTATCTACGAAGAAAAGTACGTCGCGACCTTCGTCACGGAACTTTTCAGCCATAGTAAGACCTGTTAACGCTACGCGTAAACGGTTACCTGGAGGCTCATTCATCTGACCGTATACAAGCGATACTTTATCAAGTACGTTTGAATCGTTCATTTCATGGTAGAAATCGTTACCCTCACGAGTACGCTCACCAACACCGGCGAATACTGAGTAGCCGCTGTGCTCGATTGCGATGTTACGAATAAGTTCCATCATGTTTACGGTTTTACCAACACCGGCACCACCGAATAAACCAACTTTACCACCTTTAGCGAATGGACATACAAGGTCGATTACCTTGATACCAGTTTCTAAAAGTTCTACTGAACTTGATTGCTCTTCGTATGAAGGCGCTGCACGGTGAATAGACATACGGTCTTCTTCGCCGATTGGACCAGCTTCATCGATTGGCTCACCAAGTACGTTCATGATACGACCAAGCGTTGCTTTACCAACTGGAACTTGAATCGCTTCACCTGTGTTTGATACTAATGCACCACGGCGTAAACCGTCAGTAGTACCTAGTGCGATAGTACGTACCACACCGCCACCTAGCTGTTGTTGAACTTCTAGAGTCAAACCAGCTAAATCGCCATCTGTTATTTTTAACGCGTCATATACGGCTGGCACGCTGTCTTGTGAAAATTCAATATCCACAACGGCGCCGATAATTTGGACGACCTTACCTAAACTCATGTCTATTCCTCTCGTTAATCTTTGCCCGAAGCATTAAACTGCTGCTGAACCAGAACAAATCTCACTAATTTCTTGTGTGATTGCCGCTTGGCGAGCCTTGTTATAAACAAGCTGTAACTCATCCATAAGGTCGCCTGCGTTATCAGTTGCAGCTTTCATTGCAACCATACGGGCGGCCTGTTCAGAGGCAGCATTTTCAACTACACCTTGGTATACTTGAGATTCCACAAAACGAACCATTAATGTATCCAAAATTGCTTTTGGATCTGGTTCGTAAATGTAATCCCAACGGTGTGCAAGTTCTTTGCTTTCGTCTTTTGGCAAAGGCAACAACTGATCGATTGTTGGCTCTTGCTTCATGGTATTTACAAACTTGTTGTAAACCACATACAAGCGGTCTAATTTGCCTTCATTGAATGCTTCTAGCATTACTTTTACCGGACCAATTACGTCGGTAATAGAAGGCGCATCGCCTAACCCTGATTTTTTGGCAAGTACTGTTCCACCAAAACGGTTAAAGAAAGTGCCGGCTTTTGAGCCCATAACTGCGAAATCTGCAGAAACACCTTTTTCTTTCCACGCTTTGATATCTAAAGATACTTTCTTAAACTCATTAGAGTTTAAGCCACCACATAAACCACGGTCGGTAGAAATGACGATATAACCAACGCGCTTGACCTCACGCTCTTCCATATATGGATGGCGATATTCAAGGTTAGCATTAGCAACATGACCGATCACTTTGCGTAAATTTTCAGCGTACGGACGGCTTGAAGCCACTCGTTCCTGTGCCTTTTTCATTTTAGACGCAGCAACCATTTCCATAGCGCTAGTGATCTTTTGAGTATTTTTAATACTACCGATCTTGCTTTTAATCTCTTTTCCGCTGGCCATGACTCTTTCTCCGAATCAAGGTGTGCTTTAGCGAACTAAAGCGCACCATTTATAACTAAATTACCAAGTTTGCGTAGATTTAAACTTCTCTAGAAGTTCTTTAAGCTGCGCTTCGATCTCGGCATTGTAGTTACCAGTTTCATTGATTTGAGCCATAAGCTCTGCGTATGTGCTGTTTGCATAAGAAAGTAACCCAGCTTCGAAATCCATGATTTTAACGATTTCGATATCTTGAAGGTAACCTTTCTCTGCTGCAAATAACGACAAAGACATTTCAGCAACAGACATTGGCGCGTACTGTTTCTGCTTCATTAGCTCTGTTACACGCTCACCATGCTCAAGTTGAGCACGAGTTGCATCATCAAGGTCAGACGCGAACTGCGAGAACGCAGCTAATTCACGATACTGAGCTAGGGCTAGACGAATACCGCCACCTAGTTTCTTAACGATTTTAGTTTGTGCAGCACCACCAACACGCGATACCGAGATACCAGCATTTACTGCCGGACGGATACCTGAGTTGAATAAGTCAGTTTCTAAGAAGATCTGACCATCGGTGATAGAGATAACGTTAGTCGGTACGAACGCAGAAACGTCGCCGCCTTGAGTTTCAATGATTGGCAATGCCGTCAATGAACCTGTTTTACCTTTCACTTCACCATTGGTGAACTTTTCAACGTACTCAGCGTTTACACGCGATGCACGCTCAAGAAGACGAGAGTGAAGATAGAATACGTCACCTGGGTATGCTTCACGACCTGGTGGACGCTTAAGTAGCAATGAGATTTGACGGTAAGCAACTGCTTGCTTAGATAAATCATCATATACGATTAATGCGTTTTCACCACGGTCACGGAAGTATTCACCCATAGTACAGCCCGCGAACGGTGCTAAGTACTGAAGTGCCGCAGACTCAGAAGCAGATGCAACAACTACGATAGTATTTGCTAATGCACCGTGCTCTTCTAATTTACGTACTACGTTAGCAATAGTAGATGCTTTTTGACCAATCGCTACGTACACACACTTAACGCCTGTGTCTTTTTGATTGATGATTGCATCGATTGCTAGTGCAGTTTTACCTGTTTGGCGGTCACCGATCACAAGTTCACGTTGACCACGACCCACTGGGATCATCGCATCGATAGATTTATAACCAGTTTGTACTGGCTCATCTACTGATTTACGTTCGATTACACCCGGTGCAATTTTTTCTACAGGTTCAAAACCGTCGTTATCTAAAGCGCCTTTACCGTCGATAGGTGCACCTAGTGTGTTTACAACACGACCAAGTAAACCAGCACCAACAGGAACTTCTAAGATACGACCAGTTGTGTATACTTTTACGCCTTCTGTAAGGTCAGCGTATGGACCCATTACTACTGCACCAATTGAGTCACGCTCAAGGTTTAGTGCGATAGCATAACGGTTGCCTGGAAGCTCAATCATTTCACCTTGCATACAGTCAGCAAGACCGTGGATGCGAATGATACCGTCAGTAACAGATACAATTGTACCTTCGTTACGAGCTTCACTTACAACTTCGAACTTCTCAATACGTTGTTTGATCAGATCAGAAATTTCAGTGGAATTAAGTTGCATGCTCTTCTTCCCAATTACGATTGTAGTGTAGTGGCTAAACGGTTTAATTTACCGCGAACAGTGCCGTCGATTACTGTGTCTCCAGCCTTAATCATAAGGCCACCAACAAGTGATTCGTCAACACTACAATTCAGCTTAACTTTGCGTGCGAAACGTTTTTCAAGTGCCGCTACCAGTGTTTCTTGCTGCGTTGCAGCAAGGGTTGTTGCAGAGGTGATGTCAACATCAATCTCTTTATCGTAATCTGCTTTAAAAGCAGAGAACAATTGTGCAACAGCTGGTAGGGCGGTCAAACGTCCATTTTCAGCCATCACCTTTACAAGGTTTTGACCGTATTCGTTGAGTTGCTCTGCACAAACAGAAATAACAATTTCTGATTGCTTATCAGCAGAGGCGCTTCCAGTTAGGAATTGAGCGACTTGTTCATTTTTCGCCACTTCTGAAGCAAAAAACAACATATCATTCCAACTCTCAACTACGCCTTTTTCAACGGCAAATTCAAAGGCCGCTTTAGCGTATGGGCGAGCGATTGTAGTCAATTCAGACATGCTCAGACCCTCCTATTAAAGCTCAGCTACAAGTTTTTCAACAATGTCGCTGTGCGCGGCTTCATTGATTTCGCGCTCTAGAATCTTCTGTGCGCCGATAACCGCTAAAGTAGCAACTTGCTTACGCAGTTCTTCTTTAACACGGTTACGCTCGGCTTCAATTTCAGAATGACCTTGAGCAATGATGTTTTCGCGCTCGTCGTGACCACGAGATGTCTCTTCGTCTACGATTTGCGTTGCACGCTTCTTAGCTTGCTCGATGATTTCAGCAGCTTGTGATTTAGCTTCTTTAAGTTCTGCAGTTGCTTTTTTACGAGCAAGTTCAAGATCTTTTTCAGCTTTATCAGAGGCCGCTAAACCATCTTCAATTTTTTTCTGGCGAGCTTCAATAGCACCGTTAAGTGGTGGCCACACAAACTTCATGCAGAACCAAACAAAAACGATAAATGCTATTAATTCGCCGAGTAGAGTAAGGTTTAAACTCACAACCACTCCTCCTTAGTCAATAGTTGATCGCGGATAAAGTATTTTTTCAATATTAAAGTGCGAACAACATGTATAGACCAATACCTACACCGATCATCGCGATAGCATCGATAAGACCCGCTACGATGAACATTTTAACTTGTAGTTGTGGTGCAAGCTCAGGTTGACGAGCAGCAGACTCAAGGAATTTACCACCTAAGTTACCAAAACCGATAGCAGTACCTAAAGCACCAAAACCGATAAGTAACGCTACAGCGATATATTTAAGACCTAGTACGATTTCCATTGTTTTCTCCGATTAATTTTCAAAGTTTAAAGTTTAAGTAAAAAAATCTTTATTGAACTGACGTCTGATTAATGATCAGTTGACGCCATGCTCAGGTATACAATTGTTAGCATCATGAAGATGAATGCTTGCAATACGATTACGAGAATGTGGAACACAGCCCATACGAAGTGCAGTGGTAATTGGAATAAGCCAATCGCTGCAATCAGAATGAAGATCAATTCACCTGCGTATAAGTTACCAAATAAACGTAGTGCCAATGAGATTGGCTTAGCAAACAAGGTTACTAGCTCTAGTAACAAGTTTACTGGAATAAATAGTGCTTGAACCACTGGGTTCTTAACGTTAAACGGTTGTAATGTAAGTTCTTTAACAAAACCCATAACGCCTTTAACGCGAATCGAATAAAAGATGATAAGTGCGAATACACCTAAACCCATTGCTAACGTTAAGTTAAGATCGGTTGTAGGTACCACTTTCATATAAGTATGCGATTGACCGCTTGAAATAACATCCCAAGACTCACCACTAATCAATGCCGCAGCAGTTGGTAGGAAATCAACAGGTATTAAATCCATTAAGTTCATCAAGAATACCCAGACAAAAATTGTCAGAGCAAGAGGGGCAATTAGTTTACTTTTACCGTGAAAGGTATCTTTCACGTTAGAGTCAACGAATTCTACGACCATCTCGATAAAGCACTGAAATTTACCAGGAACACCAAGCGTTGCTTTATTCGCAGCGCGCTTGAAGATCCATAGAAAGATCAATCCTAAACCGATAGACCATGCTAGGGTATCGACATTAAGTACCATCCACCAATTGTTAGGGTCGTCGGATAGACGCACCTGACCGTTGGTTAGGTGGTGCTTGATGTAACCCGTTAGAGTTAGCTCTTCACCTGCAGCCATGTTATATCCCAAAAGTTAATGATTAAAAAAAACTGGCGCGAACAATCCAACGAACATCACTAATATAAAACTACAAAAAAATGGCAAAAAGACTACCGGATACAGTTTAAATATCAGCGCAAACAAAAAGATTGTTAGCAAAAATTTTAATCCGTTGCCGCGTTTAAACGAGGCAAACACTTGTTTTGCTTTACTAGCACCCATATAACGGAATGCATAGATAACAAATACAAAATTAGGGAGCACCGCTACAGTGCCTCCAGCGATAGCTGAAAGGCCGGCATCTACTCCCCAACCAACAAAAATGATTACAGCAGCAACTAATGCTACAACACCCTGAAGACATATTAATTTTAATGCGGCAAGCCGATATGGCCTCGCTAACTTATTTGTCACGTTTAGTTAACCTTAGTGGCAATCTAATTGTCAGGGCATGAAAACTGGCGAAATTATACTGATTCCTACCAGTTTTGCAACTTGAGTCGGTGTATTGTGGTGCAAATTTGCGACGAATGTCTCTTTTTGGACATGATATTTATTAATGCTCGGAATTCTCTGCATTTATACGGCTTAAAATTCCATCTAACTCTTCTAAGTTAGTATACGAAATAACTAAGTTTCCTTTGCCTTTTTTGTTGTAGTTAATTTCAACTTTAGCACCCAAGTTTTCGGCTAATTGTTGTTCTAACTGTTTGACATCTGGATCTTTTTCGAAGGTTTCTTTTTTAGGGGCAGGTTCAATAATTGAACGAACTAATTTTTCTGTTTCGCGTACAGTTAAAGCCTTTGCTACAGCCAGTCGAGCAGCATCAGATTGTGCTTCACCTTCAAGGGCTAATAAACAACGCGCATGCCCCATTTCAATATCGCCATGTTCCAACAATATTTTAACATCATCATTAAGATTATTTAGTCGTAATAAATTAGTTACCGTCGTGCGTGATTTGCCTACGGCATCTGCCACTTGTTGGTGAGTTAATTCAAACTCAGTTAACAAACGGTGCAATGCAACCGCTTCTTCCATGGCATTTAGATCTTCGCGTTGAATATTTTCAATCAATGCGATGGCCACCGCAGCTTCATCAGGCACATCTTTAATGATACATGGTACTACGTCTAGCTTAGCTATTTGTGCAGCACGCCAGCGACGTTCACCAGCAATTATCTCATAACTGTTTTCTGCTACTGGACGAACTACAATTGGCTGAATAATCCCTTGCGATCGAATTGAGCTTGCTAGCTCTTCAAGCGCTTCTTCGGACATGTCTTTACGTGGCTGATATTTACCTGAGTGTAAAAACTCAATCGGTAGCTTTTGCAGTTCACTACTGGTTGGCTGAACAATTACATCCTGCTCACTCACGTTGGGTTGTTCAGTGCGGGCACTCGGTGCTGGTTTTGACGAGCTTAATAAAGCATCGAGTCCTCGGCCTAAACCGCGTTTTTTAGCAGACATGTTCTTTTTACCTCAAGTTAGGCGACGATTGGGGATATTTTTTCTTTTCTGCGTAACATTTCACCGGCAAGTGCTAAATACGCTTTAGCGCCACTTGATGCCCGGTCATAATACATTGCGGGTGCACCAAAACTCGGCGCTTCAGCTAAACGTACATTACGTGGGATCACGGTGCGGTATACTTTATCGCCAAAATGTTGTTTAAGCTGCTCAGATACATCATTGGCCAAACGATTACGCGGATCGTACATAGTACGTAAAATCCCTTCAATCTGTAGTTTTGGATTAACTAACTTGGCTAATTGCGTAATTGTGTCCATTAATGCGGTTAAGCCTTCAAGCGCATAATATTCACATTGCATAGGCACTAAAATTGAATCCGCGGCCGCCATTGCATTCACCGTAAGCATGTTCAGCGATGGTGGGCAGTCGATAAAAATAAATTCATATTGATCAGATATTTTTTCAAGGGCATTGCGTAGTCGTACTTCTCGAGCATAAAGCTCCATCAGTTTAACTTCGGCGGCGGTAACATCACCATTGGCAGCAATTAAATGATATTCACCAGAGGTTTCTTTAGTAACAACTTCTTCAATTGGTTTATCTTCGATTAATAAATCATAAATTGTTGCCACATCGCCGTATTTGTCTACGCCGCTACCCATGGTTGCATTGCCTTGCGGATCGAGATCAATAAGCAACACTTTACGTTTAGTTGCAGCCATTGATGCCGCGAGATTAACTGCTGTGGTGGTTTTACCCACACCACCTTTTTGGTTTGCTATTGCGATGACTTTTGCCACAGTATCTCTGATCCCTAGTCTTTAGAAAGAATAATTAAATGTCTTTGCGCATCTAATTTTGGTACTTCCAAGGTGATTTTTTGCTCGAACTTAACACCTGCTGGTAAAGATTCTAGCTCTTCACTTGGAAATACGCCTTTTAAGGCAATAAACTTACCTGAATGATCAATCAAGTGCGAACACCAGTCAACCATATCTTGTAAAGATGCAAAAGCACGACTCAATACACCATCTAATTTAACACTTGGTTGATAATCTTCAACTCTAGACTGCACTGGGGTTACATTTTTCAGACCTAGCTCATGTTTTACCTGCATTAAAAAACGCACGCGTTTACCTAAACTATCTAATAAAATAAATTGTGTCTCAGGTAATGCAATAGCTAATACGATACCCGGAAGACCAGGACCCGTACCAACATCAATATAATGATGACCGGGTAGGTGAGGTGCAACAACTAAGCTATCCATAATATGCTTAATCATCATATCCTCAGGTAAACGCACTGAGGTTAAATTATAAGCTTTGTTCCATTTATTGAGTAACTCAACATACTGAACCAATTGTTGCTGTTGTTTTTCAGTTAGCGCAATATCAGTTTGCGCTAACAAAGTAGTTAATTGTTGCTGTAACACAGTATTCCTTAATGACTACGCAATTTTACGTAGTAAGCCTTGCTTCTTCAGATAAACTAATAATAGCGAAATAGCAGCAGGCGTGATACCTGAAATACGTGATGCTTGACCGATTGTATCAGGACGCGCCTCAGTTAATTTAGCAACCACTTCATTTGATAGACCCGATACGATCGAGTAATCATAATCTTTAGGCAAAATAGTTAACTCATGACGAAGTTGCTTATTGATCTCTTCTTGCTGACGAGCAATATAACCTGCGTACTTAGTGTGGATCTCAACTTGCTCTAACGCTGTTGCATGATCAAACTCAGATCCTAATCCTTCGATCGCCATTAGATCGTTATAACGGATCTCAGGGCGACGTAATAATTCTTCTAAACTTGCTTCTCGGGTTAATGGTGTTTTAAGTAAGCCATTAACTTGATCAATTACAGCGTGATCTTTATGGATCCAAGTTTCTTTGATCCGTTGAGATTCTTTTGCAATGATATCCATTTTTTCATTAAATGCTTGCCAGCGTTCATCGTTAACTAAACCAAGTTCACGACCTTTTGCTGTTAAACGAATATCAGCGTTGTCTTCACGTAGTAACAAACGGTATTCAGCACGACTAGTAAACATACGGTACGGTTCTTTGGTACCTAGTGTAGTTAAATCGTCGATTAATACACCGACATAAGCTTCATCACGGCGTGGTGTCCAAGGCTCTTTACCTTGCACTTGCAATGCTGCATTCATACCGGCAATTAAGCCTTGTGCACCGGCTTCTTCATAGCCTGTAGTGCCATTGATCTGTCCAGCAAAGAACAAACCATCAATAAATTTGGTCTCTAATGATTTCTTTAAATCGCGTGGATCAAAAAAGTCGTACTCGATAGCATAGCCTGGACGGCAAATATGTGCATTTTCAAAGCCAGTGATTGATTGCACAATCTCTAATTGCACATCAAATGGCAAACTAGTTGAAATACCATTTGGATAAAGCTCATAAGATGTTAGGCCTTCAGGCTCAACAAAAATTTGATGTTTGTCTTTATCTGCAAAGCGAACAATTTTATCTTCAATAGAAGGACAGTAACGTGGACCAATCCCTTCAATAACACCTGAGTACATAGGTGAACGATGTAAATTATTGCGGATCACATCATGAGTTTTTTCATTGGTGTATGTGATGAAGCAAGAAATTTGTTGTGGATGATCTAACTGCTTACCCATAAATGAAAACACCGGTGTTATAGCATCACCAGGTTGTTGTTCCATTTTACTAAAATCAACTGTACGGGCATCAATACGTGGTGGCGTTCCAGTTTTTAAGCGATCAACACGAAATGGTAATTCACGTAAACGATTTGCTAATGCGATTGAAGGTGGATCACCAGCGCGACCACCTTTGAAGTTTTCTAAGCCAATGTGAATTTGGCCACCAAGGAAAGTGCCTACGGTTAATACCACAGAAGGTGCGCTAAAACGCAGTCCCATTTGAGTAACAACACCTGTTACTTTATTATTTTCAACAATCAGATCATCACATGATTGCTGAAAGATCTTCAGGTTATCTTGGTGTTGTAAAATATCTTGAATAGCAGCTTTATATAAAGCGCGATCTGCTTGTGCACGAGTAGCTCTTACTGCAGGTCCCTTTGAAGAATTTAAAGTACGGAATTGAATACCGCCTTTATCAATTGCTTGGGCCATTGCACCACCTAGTGCATCAATTTCTTTAACCAAATGACCTTTGCCAATACCACCAATTGCTGGGTTACATGACATCTGACCAAGGGTATCCATATTGTGAGTCAGCAGTAGGGTATTCATACCCATACGTGCAGCAGCTAACGCAGCTTCTGTACCTGCATGTCCACCACCAACAACAATAACATCAAAATTTTCGTGAAAAATCATTTCGGGATCCTACTTAATCAACCAGCAAACTTTCAAGGGGGAGCGTATTCTACCTATAAATTTACAGAAGATAAATGATTAAACTGTGGCCAAGATCTAAGTAAATGATCTCTAATAATATAAAGGATCTTTTAAAGAGATCTTTTATTACTGTTACTACTACTGAGCATGATTTCTGTTGATAAGGTTTAGTTTACTTATTAAAACATAAAGTTAGATCGGATCTAAAGGTGTTAATATGATCGGATCTAACTGATTATAAGCTCTGATCAAAAAGGCTCTTTATGCACAGGGGGTATTGGATCAGATCTTATCCAATGGATAACATAGTCTTAAAACGCAGTTAGATCATAGCTTATCCACAATCTGATCTAAATACTCAGTAAATTGTGGGTAACTTTAAATTTGGATCTAAACTGTGATCTTAATTAAATACGGTTTATTTGCTCGATCCAGCTTGGTAACCAAGCTAATGCGGTGTCTTCTGGTAGTTCTTCATCAAGAATATTCAACTCTAAGCGCTCTGCTATACAGTGCGCGCCTTTACTTACTAAAAGTTGTTCTAGATTACGGCCTGCGAGGTTATAGGTATCATAACTGGTGTCACCTAAGCCAATAACACTAAACTTTAATCCTTTTAAATCATTGACTTGATTAATATCTTCAACAAAGGATAAAAGGTTCTCAGGGTAATCACCAGCACCATAAGTAGAAGTACACAATAACCAGATAGTATTTTCTTGGTTTATCTGTGAAAAGTTAGGTTGATCATGAACTTCTGTAGTGATCCCTTGAGTAACTAACTGCTCTGCTAGTTGCTCACCTACATACTCAGCAGATCCCATTTGGCTGCCTATAATGATATTAACGGAGTTCATAATTCTATTTGATCACACAACTGCTTACTTATAGGCTTATGATAACTGAGTTTACTCAGCAGTAAAGCCTTGAATGGAAGTTTGTATAAGTATTTAAAGTACGATTTTTGATGTTTCTTATTTTTAATTCGTAATTATTTGATATATATAAATAAAATAAAGTATTCCAATATGTAATCTTCTGATCAAGCTGTTGATAAAAAGTGGGAAAGCTGGGTAGTAAAAACATAAGATCTTATTTTTATTTTACTAAGCTATTGATTTTACGTTTTATGAGTGGTGAATTTTCGTTTCATTAAGAGTTTTAAAACGAGTGATCAGAATGTGGATAGATCGCCTGTTGATAACGATCGTTTTGGCTATAAATTAATTTATGAAATGCCAAAAAATATTTCAAGTAGGGTGCTAAATAAGTAATTAATGGCAATTAAAGTTGATTTAGTGGGTTTATTGCTCGATTTATACTGTTTGAGCTAATAAATTGAGTACTTTTTATATGCCTCTAAGTTAAAAATGATCAAAAAAGCCCAAATTGTGGATAACAATTTGAGCTTGTGCTGATCAATTTCTAAATTAGTTGCTATTTTTATCACTAATTATGATTTTAATTTTGTATAAATAGCTTTTAAAACTCCGATTAGAATAAATGATCGCTACTTTTTGTGCTATTAAAAGTACTGCTAGCGGTAAAAATATAGGCTTTTGTGGCATCAAATAGTGCATTACCAAGCGTATATCTTTGCACGCCATGTGCAAATAATGAGCTGCTATTACTACTATTATCGCAAAGAAAATCACTTTTTAATGGCTGTGCCATCACGTTAAGTGGCACCTTAAGTGTCGTTGTTATTTGCTTTATTGCTGTTAAATCGGATAATCCAGGGATAAAAATACCATCAACGCCAGCGTCTTGATAAGCCAAAGATCGAGTTATTACATGTTCAAGAGAAGCCATATTTTGGCTGTAGCAATCAGTTCTAGCATTGATAAATAGCTGTGAAAAACCATACTTTTTAAGTGTATTTTTAATCGCTTTAAGGATTTCTACTTGGTGTTCTAGGGAGCGTAACTGAGCTGTTTTTTTATCTGAATCCTCAATATTAATACCGACAGCACCTAATTTGGCTACGGCCAAAACATGCTGACAAATAGTGTTTACGTCATTACTGTAACCTGATTCAATATCCACGGAAACAGCAATATTAACAGCATCGATTATTGGTTTTAGCTGACTTATAAACTCCTCAAATGAGCATTGTTCGCCATCTTCTTGACCTCGAGATTGGGCCATCCCCCAACTTGTTGTGGCGATAGCAGCAAAACCAGTATCAGCTAATATACGAGCGCTTAATGGATCCCACGCATTTGGTAATAAAAATAATTGATCTTGTTTATGTAATTGATGAAAGGTTTGGTATTTATTCATAATGATCTCAAAAGTGAATTTCATTATGACTATAAAAAGATTACGGTGACTACGCTGGCCAAATTCGGCACTGAACGTAAATTTTAGTGTGAGTTATGTTGAAATACAGCGCGAACTACTGTTATTTATAGGGGGGGCGTGTGACCCATAATGCTGCGAATGCAGCTCCTCAGGAACGTGTTACGGGCAGTGAAATACGCCCTTTTTCTTTATGCTCATTTCGAGCTAGTTCAACATTAAAATTATCACAGTGATCAGGGATTGCAACACTTTTTTAAGGAGGAAGGGGTGTCGAGGCATCATGAGCAGTGGCCTCGACGGGCGACTCTGCGAGTCGTCCCTACTCTTTCGAGTAGGGACGACTTATACAAAATCGGTATTAAAGCTTCTAAAAGAAGAATAAAAATTGTACTTTTAATGTTAGTTTTATAGATGTTAGAAAGTTTAATTGATCCATTCAAAACTGGTTTTATGGAAATTAATGGTCAAGGATTAAAAATGCCAAAGTCTCGTATAAGAAACAAAAAAAAGAAGAGTAAATCAATTAACACGAAGAAAAAAAATATAAAATTGACTTCTTCAAGTCAAACCTATGAAAGTGCAAAGCAATCGCTAGGTAGGCTCTTTAGGAAATATCAATTTGAAGAGTTAGCTGACTGTTTAGTTTGCTCTGAAATTTGGTTTCCTAATAGAAGTTGCTTGCTAAAACATTCTCTTTTGTGGGGCTCACTTTTGGAAATGAAACAAGAAGATTTTCAAGAAGAGCCACAGATAAAAAGTTACCTCGACTTTAGATCTTTAATGTTGACTATGTATGGACTTCTGCCTGACTTTCCAGCTTCTGAAGACTTTGTTCCTGAGGCTGACTGGGGAGAAATTAAATTAGTTTTCATGGAAGAAACCTTACCTGTTTTGTATGGAGGAAGTGTTGAGAGAATAACTGATTTTATTAACGCCTTTGAAATTAGAAATAAAAAGAATACTCAAGCTCTAGTTGAAATGCGATTAGCAATTGAAATACAGCGTGTATTTATTGAATCTATTCCTGCATCCCATTTAGGCAGTAATAAATATATTGAACCTGGAACATTGACCATTCCTTCCGAGCAAGCTTGGCAATCTACCAAAATAGCTATTGAAGCTTTAAATAATAATATAAATATTAAAAATCATGCAGGCTCACACTTTGTTAATAAAGATAATTTTCATCTACCTCATAATGAGAGTGAGTTTACAAATAAAGTAGTTGAAGGAAGTTTTCAAAACTTTTTTTTCGCTTTTTCGGAAAGGAGTTATTTTCCTGTTTCAGTTAGGAATTTAGCAAGCATAATTATAGACCGCTGGAGTGAGGTTTCGGAATCTTCAATCGATGAATTAACATTTATTTCAAGTTTGTCCAATTATATCAAAATAAACTTTAAAGATTTTTTGTCTGGGCCTTTAATATTAAAAAATGAATCTATTTTGGAAAAAATTGTTATACCAGGATTAATATTTAATGATGATTTATTGTACGTAATACTGCCAACTTTTAATGACACTCAAAAAACGAAAGAGCTAACTAAATCATTAAGCCTAGCTTTCTCTCAAGGTGAAAATGTAACCCTATATAATCCTATAAGTGAAGAGTGCTACATATTACCCAAAAGTTTCAGTTTTGAAGAAGGTACTTTAGCAGGGCAAGAGCATGAAAAAAGCCTATGATTTCAATACCTTTTCAAGGTAACCTGTACTGCGCATAGCTTTTTTCTGTTTTGCGGGCATGCCTTTATTAAAGCTTGTTTCTGCTTTTAGCTGATTAAATGCGATGTGTCTCAGCCCCGCAAATACAGGTGCTGCACCTTCACGCCTA
>NZ_JACJEI010000045.1:0-26672 GCF_014163985.1 Pseudoalteromonas sp. SR41-4
CTTATTTAGGTGCTGGAAAACAGGAAAAGCTTATGATGAATCAAAATATTTAAAAGCACTAAAAGAGAAAGGTTCTCCTCTTTTAGTGGTAGAAAAAACTTGTTGAATGCCTCAGGGCGTGATGCAGTCATTCATGATCAACTCGTTTCTGCCCCAAAACGAGTTAACGTAAATACTCTAAGGGCGGCTTTGAGCGATAACCGGTCATTGAGGTTGGCTAAATATCGTAGATAATTAATTGGTCAAACTGCGCTTTGCACACATATTCATGAAAATGAGCCCTGAGCGCATATTAGTTCATTTAAAATTACCTGAAAATTTTAGAAAACTTTGTGATAGTAATACCTTAGATAATTTGTTAAAACTATAAAAAGTAGAAAAATGAGCGTTAAGTCAGCAGAAATATGCGCGATGAGCGGACTATTAAATGTTGAACTAAGCCGCTACGCGGAGATCCTATTCTGAACATTTGAGCCACACTTACCTTGGGGTTATCCCATAACTTGGAGGTAAGTCATGAATACACTCATTGAACAAGTCAAAACAGAAATAACCTATCGAGGTTATTCACAAAGTACATGTAAAAGCTACTGTGAGCATTTGCTTAAACTCAGCCATTACTTTAATAAACCGCTCGATTCGATTACTGATGACGAGCTTAACGCCTTTTTTAACGATCCCGCTATTCGTAAACTTTCTAGAGCAAGCCAAAAAGTACAGATAAACAGTATTTGGTTCTTGTTTAAGAATATTTTACATCGCCCACTGAACTTAGATATTGCACTGCCAAAAGCGAAATTGCGCGCACCCACGTATTTATCGCGTGATGATATGCAGCGGCTTATAGAAAGCTGCACTGACATGCGATTGAAAACGTTAATAGCGGTGTGTTATGGCTGTGGTTTACGTATTAACGAACTGCTACGCATTAAAGTGCAAGACATCGATGGACAGCGTAAAACTATTTTAATTGAACAAGGTAAAGGGGATAAATCACGTTACGTAGTTGTATCAGACAGTGTGCTGAATCAATTACGTTGTTACTGGAAAATGTATCACCCAACGGGTTGGATGTTTTACTCGCGATTGTTAATGGATAAACCGATGTCAGCATCGACCTTCAGGAAGCCATTGAGAAAACACGCACAAGCGTGTGGTTTAAAACACTGTAATCCACATGCACTACGCCATGCTTATGCAACACATCAACTTGAATCAGGTATGCCACTTCATCAACTGCAACACCAGCTTGGGCACAGTCATATTAAAACCACGCAAAGTTACTTACACTGGTTACCTGAGTTAGGGCATGGCGGCATTGATTTACTTGCAGGTTGGGCTAAACAATGAGCGCTTTGCATCTCGCTGATATTTTAAACTCAAATCTTGAGAATTATCGGCAACATCATACGATGAGCTATCAACAACTGCGTGTCTGTCAGCACCTGCAATCATGCAGAACGGGTCAGCTAGGTTACCAAGCATGGCAATGTGATAGCTGTGGTGAGTCGCAAAAGATTGGGTGTAGTTGTCGAGACCGCCATTGTCCACGTTGCCAAGGCATGGCCACGGCTAAATGGGTGCAAAAACAGCAGGAAGATTTATTACCGTGTCGGTATTTCCACCTTGTTTTTACGCTCCCTCATGAGTTGAATATCATTGCTCACTATAACCCAAATGCGTTGTATCAGTGTTTATTTAAAGCGACATGGCAAACGCTGAGTAAATTTGCGAAACGGAAAAAGCATGGCCAGTTAGGCATGACAAGCGTACTGCATACATGGGGGCAGAACTTAAGTCAGCATATCCACTTGCATTGTTTGATACCCGCAGGGGCGCTAAATGAAGCGCACTGGCATGAAATAGAAAAAGGCTATTTATACCCTGTAAAAGCGTTATCAACAGTCTTTAGAGGTAAAATGCTAGCGGAGCTTAATGAATGCGATAGTTCATTCGCGAAGATAAACACGCCAACAAAATGGTGCGTGTATAGTAAAGCCTGTTTAACATACAGTGAAAAGCTAGTGAGTTACCTTGCGCGTTATACCAGAAAAGGCGTGATGTCAGAATCACGATTCGTGTCAGCGAATGAGCAGTCAGTGAGCTTTAAATATCGTGATTATGCAGATAACAACCGTGATAAAGTCATGACACTGAACTGTGATGAATTTTTACGGCGTTACTTACAACATGTATTGCCGAAAGGGTTTATGCGCATTCGCCACTATGGCTTTTTAGCTAATGCATGTCGCAAGCGAAAGTTAGGGTTAATAAAGGCTCAAGCATCAATAACCCCATTCAAAGCGGTGAAGCCGAAGGCAGAGCAAGAACCATTAATACCGCATTGGCCTTGCCAGTCATGCAAGGCGGGTATCTTACGATTTATTGGCGTGATGAATTTAGAGGTGGCGACAAATAAAATAGCGCGAACGAGTTAGCAGTCTTGCTTGCTGCATCAAATCAATGAGTTAACCTGCTTAACTGCTCAGGCTAGTAGCGACTGCGCGTGAGAAAAAGATCATTGCTTAACGGTTAAACATTAGGTTTAATAGGCACATAATAAACGCTGAGTAGCACAGGGATTGCTTAGATACGATAGACACGCCAATGAAATTGGTTTGATATCACTTAGGCCATAAAAAACAAATTCCCATAGCATAAACAACACCAACTCTATACACCGAGCGGGTAGCGCCTCAGCCCAACAAGCGATTATGCAACACAAACTGCGTGTCGCATAAATACTAAAATGTTAGGCTCTCCACAACAAATGGAAATTAATGTGTCAAATAATATAGAAAGAAAAGCTCTTTTAGAGACTATATTAGGGTCTGAAGTTGTCGTTCCAACATCAAATATTCAAGGGACTCAAAATAGTGAGATTCTAAATATTGTATCAAGTGACCTTTTTTCATGTTTAAAAAACTACTTTGATACATCAGCGCCATTTTTTCAAACAAGTCTTCCACTTGAAAGAATCGTCAGGTACAAAGATGGAAGCTTTTCTTCAATGGAAAAATCGATGAAAGGTGGTTTTTCGCAACATCAAGGTTTCGATATTCTGAACGGGATGGATGTAGCGCAGCAATTGATGACATGTGTCATGCCTTTGCTAAATCAGAAGTTAACATCAATTTACTCTGATTTGATCAATCAAAATAATCATTACTTAAATCAAATTCAGGATCAATTTATTATTCCTGAAATAAGTAAATTGAAATCAATTGCGGAGTTTATTCAAGATGTATCTGAAGATATGCATCATATTTCCAAGTCAAATAATTTGAGTATTGCAACGCTCACAAATATCCAGCAACGTCGGATTGATTTAAAACAGATATTTCACACGTTTATAACACGTCTCGAGGGGGCAATAAACGCACAGTTTTTTGATCCTCAAAGCATCGCCAATAGCTACCTTATTGCTAGGTATGCTTTGTCTAACTATATCGTATCACTTGTTTTAGAGTGTATTGTTTCTGGAAATATTGATGACGATAGTGTTCAAAGGCTAGAAGAAAAAGTTGAAAAGTACTTCAACGAGTTAAACTATATCACTGGGAAACTTTCAAAAATCTTAGAAGATCGAAAATTTGCCAATGCTAATGAAATTAACAATATTAACTCTTTTTATCGCTGGTCTTACGATTATACAGCACAGAATCAAGTTAATAACTTATACAATCAAAATTATAATATCGATAATATTAAAAATAGTACTCTTTCATATTTTGATATTGATTTTGAAAAGCAGAGATTGAAAGAGTTTGTAAGTGCTCGTCATGACTTTATTAAAACCATAAGAATAACAGAATCATAAGCGTGGTTGTAAGCCTAACAAGGCGCTGCTACGGAAAATTTACTCGCTGGCGCTCGCAAATTTCCGCAGAGCGCGGCGTTAAATTTCTAAGCGGGAATCCTCAAGCATATGGCTAGACCAGCGAGAATTATCGTGCCAGACGAAAATGATCCAAAAGTTATCGAACTAGTGGGCAGATACGAGTTGGCATTGAAGAAAGAGTTTTGGGTATGTGTCGCCTTATTAATGGGTACGCTTATTATATTTGGTACTTTAAATTTTGTGCCATTCATGAAGCCTAGCTTCGAAACAGCTGGCTCGTGGCTTGAAAGGTCAGGTGCTTTAGTTGGCGTAATGGCAATGTTTATTGAGTTTCGTTCAAGGTATATCAGTAATCTATTAAATAATGCCGTACCCCAATTACCACCATCTTTATTTCAGCAGATATACCGTTATGCGAAGCATGAATCTATTATCCATAAAATAGTTCTTTTTCTTGGCGCGTCAGGCGCTGTTATCTGGAGTTATGGTTCCCCTATACTCACAGGTACACAAAGTTTATGGCAATAAGATTTAACAAACGCAATTACTCGGAACGCTTTAAGCTGTCTTCGTTTTTGCAAAGGGCCGCAAAAACGCAGCCATCTCAAATCGTCCGGTGTTGCGGGCGTTAAATTTCAAAGGGAAGTCAGGTGCAGCACGATACAGAGAAGTATAAACGTATTTTTGAAGCGATGTCTCCCGAAGAAGTTGAGGAGATAAATCGCCTGAACGATGATGAGCACCAAAGGCAGGCCGAGGCGTTCAAGGCCGGCTATGAAAAGGGTATTTGCTACCTCTGTAACAAACCTTTTAAAACCATTAGCAAAGATAATCCGTGCTTACACTGGCTACTACGGCAATGTAAATTTAAGAAAAAAGACTTTCCCAAAGTTTATGATAAATACGGCTATGGAAATATAGCTGCATTTGTCCGATGGTGTGCAAACCAAGAGCGTTTGCTTGGGAATATCAATGACCTTGAAGACGAAAGGTCAGATAGAAAAGTTTTATCATATACCGTTAAGTGGAAAAATATTGAATGGACGTTTGACTGTTCAAAGAATGATTTTCAAGGGCATCAAAAGACATCAATTGACTATCCTCATTACCACTTTCAAATGAGAATTGATGGTAGACAATTCATCAATTTCAACGATTTTCATGTTCCATTTACTGATCAAGACCTTTTCATATTGAAAAACAGTATGGAGCAAGGTTACTGGTTCAAGCAGAACTTTGGAGCAATTGGTTCAGGTATGCAGGATGCTGTAAGTGTCGAGTTAGGCGATATACTTGAGCATACCAGTCGTTCAAATAATGAAGATGAGACTACTTATCATTTTTCGACGATGATTGACGCAAGGGATAATCCGATTTCTGGTGAAGAAATATACGAAATACAGCAAGAAGCTGAACGAACAGGCAAGTCCTTCGCTTTAGTAGCGCAGAAGCGGTTAAAAGAGCGCGCAAACGTACAAACTGTTGTCAGCCCTGCCGACTCGATCCCGGACATTGCTTCTAGAACAGAGCATAAGCGAAGATGAATTTAACAAGCACATGCTGTTGGACTGGTTTTCCGCTGCGCTCCATACCACCCACAAATGCGGGCGTTACCAATGCCCGGTTATGGCACTTTAAAGTAGTTTGGCTTTGAGCGATAAGCAGACGCTAGTAAAAATTAAACTTAACCTGTTTTGAGGGTCGTATTCTAATTTTTCGTAAGCGTATAGCTAACGACACCTAGCTTTGCTTAATGTTCCAAGGTAGCAGTGGCTCAAGGTTATCTGGCTGCTCAGCAAGGCGCTGTAAGCAAGTAGAGATATAGTCATGCACCACAAGGTCATTTGCCTTTGCGGTTTATACCGAAAGAAAAACTATGCCGAACACATGCTGCCCAATTTCATAAGTGTGCTGGTATTACTGTCATTTGACTGTAAGGATCCAGTTTCTATTCGGCATAGTTTAATCCTAGAACTACAAGCTGGTGAGAAAACCTAACAACTTATCGCTCGGTTTATAGTGAAGATCACTGTGCTTATTAAATGGCGCTACTTTCGCTAATGCTGCTTCCTTCAGTGCCATATGAGCATGTAAGTATCTTTGTGTCGTTTGTGTAGATTCATGTCCAAGCCACATCGCTATTACCGTGGTATCAACACCTGCGCTAAGCAGCTCCATTGCTGCGGTGTGTCGAAGCACATGAGGTGTTACATGCTTCTGCTTCAGCGATGGACATTGAATACTGGCATTAGCAGCATGTTTCTTTACTAAATACTGCACACTGTCTGCACTAAGACGATTGCCGCGTATTGTTGGAAACAGTATATCCTCTTCCATACCAGGAAGCGCTAACAGCCAAGTTTTCATGATACGAACAGCAGGTTTGGTTAAAGGAGTACTTCTTTCTTTCCGACCTTTGCCAAGACATCGGACATGCGCCCCTTGGTCAAGAAATAGGGACGTACTATTGAGCCCGATGATTTCAGAAAGACGCAGCCCTGTCTGTAACGCTAAAAAAAGTAGAGCGTGATCACGATGGCCTATCCACGTCGTTTTATCCGGACTTGCCAGTAATGCCTCTATTTCCGTTCGCTCCAAGAAGTGGATCAGCCTCTGCTCATGTCGTTTACTAGGGATAACTAATACTCGCTGAATTTGTGCGCTATACCCAGGCTCTTCGTATTCTAAAAAGTGGAAAAATGAATGAATGGCAGTCAGACGTAAATTTCTTGTGCGAGCACTGATTACTCGGTGCTCTTCAAGATCATTAAGAAATGCGCTAACTAATTCTGCGTTGATATCTTCTAGCGTTAGCGCAGATGGCGCTTTCCCTAGCTGTTTTTTTGCAAACACCAATAGCAGTCGAAAGGTGTCTCGATAGGAGTATATCGTGTTGTGACTGACGCGTTTTTGATTGATTAAACGAATAGTAAACCAACGTTCAAGCAAGCACGGAAATGCGGTAGTGGCTTTCATAGTTCAGCCTCCAAACGTGTTTCTAAGCGACGCGCAGCAAGTTCCAGTAGCTCTGGACAGGCAGATAAATACCAATAGGTATCACGCACACAACTGTGACCGAGGTAAGTAGACAATTTTGGTAACAAGGTGTCTACCTTTTCTCCAGTTCTATACCATCGTAATAGCGTATTGACCGCAAAGCTATGTCTAAAATCATGGATCCGTGGTCCTGAGCTAGCATTTGGGGTACGTAATCCAATTTGTCGTGATAAACGTAAAAATACACGAGAAACATACTGCGGTAATAAACGGCCACCGCGCTCTGCTACCAAAAAGTACTCACTGCAAGGAGGGTTAATAAGTTCATCGCGACGGCGATCATACTCGACTAGAATACGCTGAGTACTTGCATGTATGGGAACGTAGCGTGATTTTCCAAACTTTGTATCGCGTACAGTGAGAATACAGTTCTCAAGATCTACATCTTGGCGTTTGAGAGTCAAAGCTTCGCTGATACGCAAGCCTGTTGTCGGTAAAAGACCAAAGAGGCAATGGTATGTCCAGCGCCTTAATTTGTTTACCGGTTTAAGAGCTAATGCGGCCTCCAACAATGCCTGTATCTCAATATCAGAGTAAATGTACGGTTTAGCAGAGCCGCTATAGGATAAAAGTCCAACCGGCGGTACCTCTGTGTGTATGTCCATTGTTTGCAAGTGCCGAGCAAACCCGCGAACATAGGCCAGTTTTATAGCCCAGCTAGCATTTTTTCCAGGCGATTGGGTTGCCCATTCAAGTGCAAGTTTGGTAGTGACAAAAGTACTACTGTACTGCTCCATAAACGTAACGAAGCCTTCTAAATCTCTAGCTGGTTGAATAAACTTGTGGCCCAGTCCGCGTCTAAGATCCACATATTCATGTAATATTTTACGTAAGGAGATCATTGTGCTACTCCCGGCCATGGCATGGCTAATGCTCTTAATCCATCAATATTAACTTTGGCATAAATACGTGTCGAATCATGGCTCTTATGGCGAAGTAGTTGACCAATTTCGGACAGTGAAGCACCTGCTTGAAGCAAGTTAGTTGCAAGGCTATGGCGAAAAATATGAGTCCCTTTATGCTTTAGTGTTAACTCAGCTCGCAGTAACGCTGCTTTAGCAATTTGTGAGATCCCAGCAGAGCTTGCAAACTGAGAATGTGGCGCCAATGAGCGTACAAAAACTGAACGGCTATCAGTCTTTGGCCGTGCGTTTTGTAAGTAATCTGATAGCGCCGCACCCACTTCAGGCAGCAAAGGCAAAGCAATAAGCGTTCGACCCTTTCCTCGAATGTTGAGGTTACCAGCATGCCAGTTGATGTCATCTAACTTCAACAGAGCTATTTCATTCGCCCTCAGTCCTAGCCGACTTAATAGCATAAGTACTGCGTAATCCCTTAAGCCAACGGCACTGCTCGTGTCGCAACTGTTCAGCACCTTTTGAATTTGGTTAGAAGATAGATGTTCTGGGAGGGTGGTTAGGCTCCATCTTCTGATACTAGGTACAGCAGAAGACAAATTGTAGGTTGTATACCCCTTATATAAAAGATACCTAGCGAACGCACGTAGTGTCCAACACATATTTTTTGCAGAGCTAGGGCTTTGGTCATGTGCGTGTTGCACTAGAAATTGCCTTACATCTTGTCCTCTTAAGCTTGAAAAGCATGAAACACCATCAGGGCAACACTGCCAAAGAAACTTCCTCAGTGGTATTCGATGTCTGATGACTGAAGTTTCACAAAGTCCATGATTTTGCATCAAATGCTGTTCAAAGTCCTGAATGATCTGCGACAGATGATCTAACACAATCGTTGCTGCTGCTGCTGTTGCATTGAGCGCTCTTAGCACTATAAGAAGTCTAATAAGAGCTGCGTGATCAGACAAAAAAGGATGTCGATTTTTTTGCCTAAATTTTTCATATTGTAGTACTGATGCTTCGTTAACATCAGTCACCTTATACTTTTTACTGGCTAACCATGCGCTATAATCAGCAGCAACTCTAATGTTACGAGCGCCACTCTGGTAGCAGTGACCTTCAGTAATTAGATGCTCTGCATAAGCCTTCATATAAACGCCCAAAGGGCCCGTATGAAGTCGCGCTATTGTTTTTTTACACTTGAAAAATGCCGAAACACTCATAATCCTTCTCCGTAAATTAATTATTAGAAGTCAGATCACACTATGCCGAAGCAATCATATGCAAGTATCTTTGTATTATAGGGTTCTAGCCAAGTGATTCGGCATAGTTTTTCTTTCGGTATAAACCGTGCAGTCCAACGGCTTAACGTCATTCGATTACATCATGCATAGCTTCAGCCAGAGCCAGACATCGAATGCTTATTGCCTTGGAACATCAATATCTAGGTGGAGATCACCGGACGGTTACATTTAACTTATAAGCTTGTGGCAAAAAAGATTAACTACTACAGGCTTATTTCGGAATCGTGGAGAGCGATGGGATATAAGTATAAATTACATTTTTTTGTCAATTAATTTGCATTTACAAACCTAGTATATAAATTTAGAACAGGGTCATTTAAGTCTCTTACTACAATGTTTCTTATTTGTTTTAAAAGACCTTTTGAACTAAAGTGGTATGTGGATTATCGAGATAATAGAAATAGACGTTGTTACTAATTCTGGTAAAAAAGTTGGATTATAAATTGACTCGGAGAGTACATGTTTTCAAGTAATAACATACCACCTAGCATCCTTTTAGTTGATGACGACGCTAGCCAAATTACCATATTAAACAAGGCCCTTAATGCTATTGGGCAGGTTTTTTTCGAGCAGAATGGATTAGACGCTTTAGAGCAGGCAACTAAGATTCGCCCTGATGTTATCTTGTTAGATATAGACATGCCTGGTATGAATGGCCATCAGGTATTGGCACAGTTAAAAAACAACGAGTCGACTTGTAACATCCCCGTCATTTTTATTACTTCATACGACTCTGTCGAAGACCAGCTGCTGTGTTTAAGAGAAGGGGCGGTGGATTTTATTGCGAAACCCTTACAGCCTGATGTTGTCGCTGCTCGTGTGAGGACTCACTTAAAGCTACGCAATAGAGAACGTGAGTTAGTCGAAATTCACCAGCATGCTCAAGTGACGTTAGATGCAATAGGTAACTCAGTTATTACGACTGACAAGGATGCGCGAGTCACCTTCATGAACCCAGCTGCAGAGTTAATGACTGGAATGTCATTGAGTGATGCCATGGGATGTTTTATTGAAAAAGTGATGCCATTAAGAATAGGTCATGATGGCCCACCACATATTAACCCTGTGCGTATTTGTCTCCAAGAAAATAGAGTGGTTGGCATAGCACTCAACTGCCAGATGATGAAACAAAATGGCCATTGGATTTCGGTCGAAGACAGTGCCGCTCCGCTTATTTCACAAGACGGCGATGTCACTGGCTCAGTCATTGTATTTGATGATATTAATGAGTCCAGAGCAATGGCTCTAAAAATGTCCCATACCCTTCAATACGATCAACTGACTAACCTTCCAAATCGTTTTTTACTGATGGAACGCCTTAATACTAAGATTGCACGGTCACAAAAAAATAGCGCTAAAATTGGCTTAATTATGTTTGATATTAATCGCTTCAAACTCATCAATGAAGAATTTGGCTTTGAGTTTGGCGATGAGTTACTAAAAAAAATCGCTCAACGTATTAAGTCTCAGCTGCAGAATAATGAAACACTTAGCCGGCAAAATGCCGATGAATTTATGGTGTTGGTTCCTGAATTGGAGCGTCCAAGCGATTTAGCCAATTTGGCCGTCATGATCAGAGATCATGTGATGGGACTAACAGTTCTACAGCCTGAGATCCTTAATTTCTCCATCAGCATGGGGCTAAGTGTTTACCCTGATGATGCTGTTGATGCTCAATCCTTATTGCTGCATGCTGATGCCGCTTTACATAGAGCTAAAACTGACCCCATATATGATGGTTTCTGCTTTTACTCTGAAGAAATGGAATCGCGCTTTATCTCACGACGTCAACGCTATATGCAGCTTAAATCTGCCATTGCGGATAACAATGTCATCGCTTTATATCAGCCTATCGTGGATGTAGATACGGGATCTCTAAAGGCGGTTGAAGCGCTTATGCGTATCAAAGAGCAAGACGGTTCATTGATTCCCCCTATTGAGTTTATACCACTTGCGGAAGAAACCCGTTTGATCATTCCATTAGGAAAGAAAATGATTCAACTTGCCTTCGAGCAGTTGAAGCAATGGTGTAACGAAGGATTGGACATTCGAATGTGTCTCAATATCTCACCAATACAGTTTCTCGATCCGCACTTTGTTCCTTTCTTGCTAAAAGCGATTGATGACTATCAGGTCCGTCCAAAAATGATTGAATTAGAACTAACCGAAAGCCTAATGCTCGATAACTTACAGCAAGTGATTCGAGATATGGAACAACTGCGAATAATGGGGATATCCATTTCACTTGATGATTTCGGCACTGGCTTTTCTTGCCTAAGCTATCTGAAAGAGTTACCTGTTGACGTCTTAAAAATTGATAAATCGTTTGTCGCACAGCTTAGCATTGAAAAACCAGATGAAACTCTTGTTAAGACGATTACGACGCTAGCACAAAGTATGGGACTAAAATCAGTAGCGGAAGGCGTTGAGTCGCTAGATCAGGCGCTTCGACTCAAAGAGTTAGGCGTTTCCTATCTCCAAGGTTATTACTTTTCGAGACCCGTTACAGCCAATGAAGTAAGAGGCAGCTACGACCTATGACCATACAAAATAGTAAAAAATTGTTTTTTCTGACTTGTTGGCTACCACTACTGATTGGTGTTTTTATTACCTTAGTTGTCGCTTGGATTGTTGATTATAAAAATAATCATGACGTCAATTCATACACCAACAACCTAGCGGATAAAACCGAGAGCATTGTAGAGCAACGTTTCCAGCACTTTCAATATGGACTACGAGGTGCCAGAGGGGCGATTGTTACAGCTGGAGTTGATGGTATTACTCGCAAACAATTTGAGAAGTATAGCGGCACCCGTGATGTAGGAAGTGAATTTTCTGGGGCGCTTGGTTTTGGTTTCATTCGACGCGTACCCGTTGAACAAGAAAGCGATTTTCTTACACATGCCCGTGCAGATGGCGCGCCTGACTTTACCATTCGAGCCTTAACACCACATTACGGTGATCGATTTGTCATACAGTATATTTATCCAGCGGAAAAAAATAGCCAAGCAGTTGGGCTTGATATTGGATCAGAAGCCAACCGAAGATCAGCCGCGTTGGCGGCAGCTAGAGAGGATAAACCTCACTTAACAGCGCCTATTACCCTAGTACAAGCAAATAAAAAGCCGAGGAAAGGCGCACTGGTGCTTTTGCCAATCTATTCAGCTGACGCCGTTCTAAACACCGCAGAAGATCGGGAGTCAGCCGTTGTCGGCTGGTCTTACGCTCCATTAGTCATTGATGAGGTACTGGCAAATCTTGAGTCTTTAATCGGTCAAGCTTCAGTGAGCTTAACCAATCTAACAGAAGACGAACCTTTTTATCGTTCAAGTGATACGCAAGCATCTAGTTCCATGGAAAATGCCACGACTCGTACTATTTTTGTACTGGGGCAGCATTGGAAGATGGAGCTGACGCCGTCAACGCAAGCAGTCAACCAAATAAAGTCATTAGATGTCGGTTGGGTGATTTTTTTGGGGCTTGGGCTAACCTTTTTTGCTCTTTTTGTGATTAATTTATTACGAACAAATTCAACCACTATTGATCAAAGTAACGAGATTTATGAGCTGAGCTTAAAAAGTATTGCTGTTTTTTTCAAAAGCCCACAATTCAAGCGATCTTGCCCATTTGGGATACTGGTCATTGTTCTTATATTCTTGGTATTAGTCTGGTTCATTACACAAAGTCGCTTTACTGACGTGGCAAACAATTTGTTGGCAACAAACCAGTCTGTAATATCAAACCTCGACGAAGAAGCGAGCCACTATCGTCGAGATACTCTTTTCCTTGCTAACACACCACCAATACAGTTGTTAAAAACGTTATCAGTTAATAGTGATATAGATGTATCAAAAGAGAACCGTGTTCTTTTAAAACAGTCGGATGAAAGGCTAGAGGTCATTTTTAAAGCCTACATGTTATCCAATACGGATGTGTATCAAGTACGATTTATCGAAGCCAGTAATGGTTGGCAGGAACGAGTTAAAGTGCAGCGTAATAGCGAAGAGCTTGAAGCATTTGACAAAGAGTCACTCCAGTCTAAAGAAAATGAACCTTATATTGGTCAAACACTTAACGTTGGTCGGGGAAACGTTTTTCAATCTGATATTAATTTAAATCGCGAGTTTGGCAAAATAGAACAACCGATGAGACCTGTTTGGCGCTTTTCTACACCATTATTCTATTCTGATGGTCGCCCACTTGGCATCATCATTATCAATGTCAATGCTAATAGTTTTCTGAAAAAAGTCGCAAATAGCACGACATCCGAAACAAAGTTATACATTACCAATAACGAAGGTGGCTTTTTACGAAACCCTAATTCAGCAAAAGAATTTACATTCGAGAATGGTGACTCTTATCGGTGGCAGGATGAATTTCATCAAGTCGATCTACCCTATGGTTTAAACCGTTTTGATTTCACTGCTTTTAGTGGTCAGCAAGGCAATGTTTTTGCGAGTGAAAGTGATTTTTCATTAAGTGAGAATTCCAATGATAGGGTAATAAAAATATACGCAACCCTTTCCCAGTTCTTGGTTTTTCAAGACATGGCGATCGAAATCGGAAGTGTACTTGTTGCTCTCCTTTTGATCAGTCTGATTGGAGTCATTATTCAATATTGGGTGTGGCTGAGTGACAAAATACGTCAAAGAGAGACTTGGAACTTACAAATAGAATTGCAACGCAATAAAGAAATGACAAGATTTAAAGGGCTATTGGAATCGGCTCCTGATGCGACTTTTGTTATTGATGAATTAGGTATCATTCAGGTCGTTAATGCCCAAGCAGTGTATATGTTTGGCTATGATCGAGTTGAATTAGAAGGAAAAGAAATACAAAAACTATTACCAGAATACTCGAGACAAGTGAGTGAATCGAAATTAATCGATAGGATGTGGGATGATGATCAGGCCGTAGTCCAAGAAAGTAATAAACAAAGTATCGCGCAGAAGAGTAATGGTGACGAACTTCCCGTTGAGATAAGTTTAAGTGCCGTAAATCTAGACGAGCAAATCTTGGTGTCAGCCTCTGTGCGTAATATAAGTGAAAGGCTTCAAATTGAAGATCAACTTAGAAATGCGTTACACGATGCTGAACTCGCCACACAGGCCAAAAGTGCCTTTTTAGCGAATACTAGTCATGAGATTCGTACCCCACTTAATGCCATTATTGGTCTAGGCTATTTGTTGGCTGAGGAAAAATTAACAGAGGCGCAACACCAGCTAGTGTCGAAGATTCAGATTTCAGGAAAGTCTTTATTGGGAATAGTGAACGATGTACTGGATCTATCAAAGATAGAAGCGAACGAAATGGAGCTTGAAGCTCAGCCTGTCGAGTTACGAGAGTTGTGTGAAGAAGTTTCGAGTGTGTTTGCCATACAGGCAGAAGCAAAAAACTTAGAATTCCATTTTGACTTAGACCCAAAACTGCCATCTTGGGTGATCACGGACAGCACCAGATTACGTCAAATACTGGCCAATTTAATCAGTAACTCTCTTAAATTCACCACCATTGGTAAGATCTCAGTTAGTGCCAAAATTGAAGATACTGAGCAAGTATTGCCTGAAAACCATATTAACGTGCGGCTCACGGTGACAGACACGGGGATTGGTATATCACCCGAGGCCCAAGCCCGTTTATTCAAGCCATTTACTCAAGCCGATACCAGTACCACTCGTCGCTTTGGTGGTACAGGGTTAGGGCTATCTATCGTTCATCAATTGGTTAGTTTAATGGATGGGAAGATTGGTATTGAAAGTGCAGAGAATGTAGGCAGTCAATTCTGGGTGGATTTACCGCTAAGAGTTCAGACACTCGACGAAATTGCTGCGCAAGAAAACCAGAACCAAACGCTTTTTGTCCTGATTGCCGAAGATGACCCAATAGACGCTCAGCAGTTACGGAAAATGACACGGGCGCTGGGGTGGCGTTCTGAAGTGGTGAGTAATGGTGTTGAATTAGTCGATGCGTATCTTTCACGTCAAGCAAATAATCTGCGTCCACCAGACGCCATGATTTTGGATTGGCAAATGCCTCAAATGGATGGCATAGAGGCTATGAATTTGTTGGCGAACAAAATTGGGCGTGAAAACCTTCCTGCTGTGCTTATGGTGTCAGCACACGATAAAGAGGTTATTACAGCAAATGATTCAGAGCATTATGCAAGTGGTTTCTTATTGAAACCCGTTGATCCATCCTCGTTATTTAATGCGGTAAATGACGCTGTAACACTCAATACTGGTAATTCTGAGCGTGTACTGCAATCGACTCGTGCCGAAGCGATAGGAGCCAAGTGGTTACCTAATATGAGCTTGCTGGTTGTGGACGATAGCCCTGTCAATCTTATCGTTATCAGCCATGTATTGAAGCACAATGGTGCATTGGTACAGACGGCGAACAGTGGTGAGGAAGCATTAGTGTTATTAGAGGATTCATCTAACGACTACGATGCCGTATTGATGGATGTTCAAATGCCCGGTATTGATGGGCTAGAGACGACCGCACGCGTGAGGAACGGCCTAGGACTAACGTCATTGCCTATTATTGCACTGACTGCTGGAGCATTAGTTGAAGAGAGAAATCGTGCGCTGGCAGCTGGCATGAATGATTTTCTGACAAAACCTATTGATCCTTCAAAGTTAATTAATGTATTGCGCACTTTGGTAGAGGCCTATCGTGGCAAAGAAATTGCTATAGAATCTCTGCATTCGCGAGAGTCTGAAACCACTAATGAAACATCAGATGAAACAGATAATTGGCCAGTTATTACTGGACTAAACATTGATAAAGCGAAAAATATATTACTAGGAGATAAAGAACTTTTCTTGAGCACGCTTGATGGCTTACTACTTGAATATTCTAATCTAGCATTAGCACCAGAGAGTAGTATTGATGAACCAGATTCAGCGCCCTTGCGACTCGAAATGGCGTCTCAAGTACATAAATTGAGAAGTGTTTCTGGCATGGTTGGTGCGGAGAAAATACAGCAACTTGCCGCGCAAGCTGAAAAAATATTGCGTTCTGAAAATGATCCTGCGAAACAAGTATTAGAAGAACTCTCTCTTGCATTACAAGAGTTACACCAAGCCAGCTCTACTGTGCTATTGGCTTGGAAAGAAGAAAAACTAGATGCAGCGCCTTCTAAAGGCGATGCACCTAGGCTTCGGTTAGACACTGCGACTCATATTTTGGCTCTGCTAGAAGAACAAGATTTGAATGCTTTGGAAGAGTTTGATGAGCATAAAGAATCATTTCGAGATACTTTAGGAGATGAGCGCTTTGAGGAACTTCAAGCACATTTATCCAAGCTCAATTTTAAAGAAGCGATAAACATTATTTCTCCTCTTATAAACACTCTCAGGACAACTCATTAGTATGATAAAAACGAATCGCCCCCTTGCTGATATCTTAATTATTGATGATGACAATGCTGTTGTGATTGCTTTGAACAAAGCACTGAAAAAAATTGGTCGTATACGTTTTGCATCGGACGCGAAGCAAGCGTTTGCAATGATAGAAGAAAGGCATCCTGAATTGATTTTACTTGATGTGGAATTGCCAGATATTGTTGGTTTGGAAGTGTGCTCCATTCTAAAAAACGCTCCAGAAACAGAGAGTATCCCAATATTGTTTATTACGAGTCATACAGAACTGGGGTTTGAGGAAAAGGTGTTCGATGTAGGCGCTGCTGATTATATTGTTAAGCCCCTGAAGCCACGAGTGGTGGCTGCGCGTGTTCAAACACATCTAGATTACAGCCTAGCTATTCGGTTACTAGAGAAGCAAGCTCATACAGACAGCATGACAGGGCTTGCTAATAGACGTACGTTTGATGAACGGCTGATTGTAGAGCTGGAGCGTGCTCGTCGCGAACAAGAGCCGCTTACGGTGGTGCTTATTGATATTGATGAGTTCAAAAAATACAACGATCATTTTGGCCATATAGAAGGTGATGATTGTATTAAAAACATCGCATTGGCATTAGGTAGCTGTATGAAACGCTCTACCGATCTGGCTGCAAGATATGGAGGTGAAGAATTCGCTTTTATTCTGCCTAAAACCGATGTTGAAGGTGCCAATACATTACTTTCTGAAGTACTCAAATCCATACAGCAGTTAAACCTAACTCATTCGCCAGAAGCTAAATACGATGTTGTTACCATATCTATTGGCTATAGCACGGTGATACCAGGACAAAAGTACGTAAATGATTCGGACGACTGGGCAGTGGTTAAAGCCGCAGACCACGCGTTATATGAGTCAAAGCAAAATGGCCGAAATCAAGTTAGCTATGAACAGCTAGATACCGGAGCTTTTCAAGCTAAGTGTCGTTAGCTATACGCTTACCACTTACTTATGTCTACATTCCGTTTAAAAGTTTTATCGCTATCCCTGAGTTCTGCTTTAACTAATTCGGATACCTAAATGATAATCTTAGCCGTAATATTGAGATTAGTTATAGATTTTCGCTATGAGCTTGAAACAAGTCTGAATCTATTTTTAGTAAGTTTTCTAAGATCCATACTTAGCGTATGTAGAGCTTTTATGCATAGTTCAAATAGTTGTTGTAGCACTTCTGCAGCCTATTGATGAAATAGACTTTAGACCATAATGCGCGCTTGTTTTAGTCGTATTGTGCTTGCGATTAAATAATGGGGTAATCATCTTCTTAATATTTGAATACCCCTAATCAAGCCTGGGCTAGTGCAACTTACTTTACTAATGCAAATTTACGACCTGAGAGCATATCCTCAGGGTCCAATGCATTAGGGTTATACGATGAGCTTTTAATTATCTCATAGATTTCAATATCTTTAACATCTTGTTCAAAAGGGTTTTTTAACTCTAGTAACTCTTTGTCATTAAAAAAATCAAACTTATCATAAGCGGTAATAAAGTGTTTATTTTCAAGATACTCATTACAACTCAATGCTAATTTTAAAGCCTCCAACAGTAGATGTTTAAGTGCTCTACTTTCCCCTCTACAAGCTGCAAAAAGCGACATTGTGGTATGTTTACTTTCAAGCTTATGCAACTCATCAAATGGCATTTGCTTAGCTAACCCCATTAAATATTGGCGAAAGTACTTACTGTCACTCTTTAAGCTAAAGTATTCAAGTTTTCTTTTTCTAACTAAGCGAGAAGCCCATTGTGGTTCTTCAGCTATTTTTGCAGCCCAAGGCATACCAACTAGCACTATTGGCACTTTGGCTTCTTCACTAATAAACTTTAACCCATTTGCGATTTGTTGCCGCTCTTGTACGCTTTTAAACTCTATTAACTCCTGAAACTCATTAATAATGAGTAATTCAACCTCAGCTTTAATTAAGCTTTCTACAAGCTTTTTAGTGAGGTCTGTTTTGTAGCCTCGTTTTTTAATTTGACTACTTCCAAATAGCTCCAGATCTGCCAGCATTTGGATTAAAGTTGCATCTAAGCCTTTTCCTCTAGAGATACGGCTTATTAAGACTGGCATAGTGCTTCGGCTATAATTCTGTGTAGCTAGAACTCTTTTTTTGTAGTGATTAATAGTATGACTTTTTCCTACGCCTGTATCCCCAATTAATAGCATACACTGCTGATCTGAAAGAAATTTACGATTGAATCTTAGTTCATCAAAGTCATTAAAAATTGTTTTAATTTGAGGATGCATAACGATGCAATCGCTAAAGTTGCGCAATTGCTCTATCTGTATTTCTGTTAAGGCACTCATTCAAATGCCTCTAAGTCATCATCCCAATCATCAAAAGTATTGCTACTTATGTTTTTTTGCAATGAGGCTTCACTTTCTTCAGAAACTTTAATAGTTCCTTTGCCTGTATTACTTACATCAGCTATTTGAGCCTGCTTTTTAACAGCTGTAATCTTTGCTTTAGTTTTTGACTCAATAAAAGCTTCTTGTTCTTGCTTTACTCGCTCATGAATAGCCATGCGAGCTTTAGCTAAACCCAAACTATTTTTAGATTCCCTAATGATTTCTCTGTTAATTTTTTTTATTGTTTTATGCTCATAGACACTTAACCCATCCGTATAACCGGTAGGATCTGTACACGGTACTTCTAGGTAACTTTCTAACTCTTCTAAATAAACATAAATTTTTGAAATATCATCAGGGTCGACTTTAATCAGTTTTTTTAAAGTTTCTTTTGTTTGCGGATAATGCTTACGATAATCAGCTAAGGCCGTAGAGTCATACATTAGTTCTTGATATTTGATACCATTTCTCGATAATGTTCTTGAGTCTGATATTCGCATTAACATTGAAAAACGCGCTTCCTCCTCTTCATTCATAGTCAATGGTGGATAAACATCAAACCCTTGCTCCCATCGCTTAATTGGGATACGAGTTTCACGTGAGTTACTATCTTGGTGGTATACATCAACAATCCAGCGGTGAAATTCTTCTACAAACGTTGAAAAACGCATGATCGCATCTTTCTCAGGTTTATACTCTTCTTTTTCTAAAATATTTGAGAATGTTTTCCCAGGTAATTCTGGTAAGAAATATTCATTAATCACTCCAAAAAAGCGCTCTATAAACGGTTTTAACCAAGGCTTACGTACAGGGTTATATTGAATATTTATTCCTGCTGACTGACAAGCATGCTCTAAGTTTTTTGACCAAAACTCAGCACCATTATCTACTACTAAGTTTTCAAATTTACCAAAGCAAGGCCAATCATTTTGTAGTTGTATATTCAGAGCATCAAGTGACTTTGGCTTAATCGCATGAGCAATAGCCTTCGCTGCAGATACATACGAAGGAGATTTATAACTAAGATGAAACCCAAGAACACAGCCACTAAATACATCAATAAGTAATGTTAGGTAAGGTCTTCCTATAGGGATAAGTAACTCATCATCAAGTAGAATTAAATCAAGTGGGGTATGATCAATCTCTACACGCTCTAATATTCTTGTGGGGGGGACATGAGCAGCACAGTAAGCAAACCATTGGTCTGCCTTAAACTTTCCGTGTCTGGCTACAGCGACCGCGTATGGGGGGATTGCTTTGATTCTTTTATTAAAAGCAGTGTAAGACATAATTGGAATCTTGCCTTCAACAATATTCTCATTTTCAATAATAATTAGGTCTTTATAGTACTGGTATGCTGTTGCAATAGTAGGTCTTTTAGCATCTAAAAATCGTTCTAAAGCTTTATCAAAAAACTTATCATCCCCTTCGATACGCTTGGTTCTGTTTCCCATTTTATGATTTTTATCAGCTAGAGAGGCAATATTCCCGTTACTGTCGATGTATTTTTTACGCCAACGAGCAACAGTCCGCCAATTTGGCCGAATTTCCTCACTCCCTTTAAAAAGTTCATCTAAAATAGGATCTAAATTTCTTTGGGTCCAGCCACGTGAAAGTTTTTTATCTATAGAGCTTATTAGCTTATACCTTTCTAGCGCTTGGCTTTTCAAATCATCTGTAAAGGTATCCAGATCACGCCTGATTAAGTTGGCATCATCTAATTTAACATATTGTGTAGGTGTTTGTGGTTTGAGTGGCGCTACTGATTCATCAAATTCATCGAAAAAATCTGTCATGGTGTAACCCATAATGTTGGGTTATTAGTTAAATCATCACAGCCTAGGTCAGCTTCAATCAACCCTTTATGCATGAGCCCAAATAAAAAGGATCGTGTTTCACCTATTGGTAAACCGACCTGAGAGCTTATATCATTTAGCTTGATTGCTCCAGATTTATGAATAAAACTAAGTAGCTCATTTTGAATACCACTAACACCATAAATACCGGAATAACGGTGTAATAGTTTTAAGTTACTTAATATTGGATCTACCCTAATTTGCCTATCAGTTACTAGAACAAGGTCAATTCCCATTTTTAATGATGCATCTCGTCTAGCAGCAAATTTTGCTCTAAATAGTGGGGAAGCAATTTTAGAGTAAGGTTTATATTCGTGGTATTTTTGGGTTTTATTCGTATACGAAATCAGTGCATCAGGTGTGTAAGGTAAGCTTTTACCCATAAACTCATATTTAAAGCCTTTAGGCTGACTCCCAAAACTCTCTATCAAGTCGTTATATTCATGATGAAAACATGCATCAAACTCTAATGTACTTTCACACATGATTACACTACAGACTTTAGTGCTTGCAAATTTGAATACATTTTTATTAGGAGAAGGCTTTCTTAAGTTGCGTATATACATGAGTAAAATAACTATTTTTTATTTGCATTGTACACATACTATACAAACAAAAAATAGTTATGTCATACTATGATTTAATAAAAACACAACCACATGATAATAAAAGGGTTAATTTTTTAGCTCTATTTATATAAGAGATTTCATGTCAAACTATGGTTGTATTATGTCAAACTATAGTTGTATTATGTCAAGCTATGGTTTCAGCGACAAACAGCCAGCCTAATTCAGTGCTTAATTTAATTTCTATTTTTTAAAACAGTTAGGACTAGAACTGCAGTTACTTGATATAGGGTTAATACCATAAGATGCGGTGACACTACTTCTAGTAGGGTAGTCAATTCATAAGAGGTAATACTTTCCCACCTAACTGGGAACATAAGGGAAGTTACAACGAGCAAAGTGAAGGTGATACAAAGGCCCTTTAGCGCTATCTTTATATCTTGCCATGAGGGAATCATGCTTTGCATAACAACCACAGTAGTTAAGCCAATACCTAGATAACTTAGCGCATTTGTATCAATGTTTTTCTCTTGGTTATATACAATGAAAAGTATAGCAAAACCAAGAAGCAGGGGGGCGATGCCTACCAACATATTGGTAAGAGCGCCCACAAGTCCTCTGTGTGGTATGAATTGAACAAACCCCATTTTATTTTTATCTTTGAAGTTTGGTAAAAATTGCGTCTTTGTGACTTTTAGAAGTAGGATTTTTGCGAAAATGTAATGTGCAGCTTCGTGCAAAGGTACGCCAAGCGTAAATATTAGCTTGAGTAACCATGAAGATGAAGTTGACCTAATTTTTAATCTTAGAACAAAGTTAACCAAAACAAGTGTTACAAATAGGGTGATAGGGCTCAAATATCACCTAAAGTGTTCAAAACTCTTTGTTTAAGCACGTCATCTTCACAGAATGCCAATATAAAAAATGCACCAAAGAAATCCAAGATTTTTTCATAATCACTAATAGGTATTTCTCCACTTTCTATAAACTCAATCGCTATTGTGGCAAGCGAAAGCCTTTCATTAAAAGAGTCTGCATAAATAGAGAGACGTCCATTTAAGTAGGGATCTAGGTAGTTACTGTCTATCCCCATGTTTTTGCAGAACATTGCGGTCAGCAAGGTTATCATCCAATCTGAATCGAACTCCAACCATGCTTCGATTTCTAATTCTGTTATTTTTTCAATGTCATTTTGTGCAGCGGGTAAAGTAGCGGTGTTTTCGATTTTTAAGGCATCTATCAAAATAAATGCAAACTTTTCTAAAATCTTTTCTCTAATGGTAATTCCAACATAAATGCCTTGGTTTGTAAGCTCTATTGATTTAATAGGTGTGCTCTCCAGCCATGCTTCTATCCACTGCTGGTGGGTAGCATCTTGCTTATCAAAATCGAATTGCTTTAAAGTGTCAGTATACGCGATGTAGAGACTTGAACTATGAGGTTGTTTTAGTTGTTTTAATAAACAGGTAAACTTTTTTGTAAGCATGCTCAGATGATTTCCATATTTTATTTTAGTTTTTAGGCTCAAAAATCCTTTTACAAGCGCTTGTAATTGTAATGCATAATTCTACGTATAGGTCGAAATTTAAATCTGTTTCCGAACAAATCAAGCTCAACAAACCATTGAACTTGTTGATAAATAAAACAATTAATTGCAGGAATCATTTTTTAATTTCCTATATTTTATTTTGGTTTTAATACCATATATATTATTTCATTATAACTCAACTTTTTTGGTTTCAGTAATGGAATATCTGTAATTGGATGAACTTGAGGCTGGCAATTTAATGGTAAACAATATAAAACCCTGTAAAAACAACACCTTATGTCCAATACTAGGCAGTATCGGACTTAAGCGCCTGATTTAAAAGTATTTATTCACCCCTTGCCAGCTTTATGGCCTCGTGGCGTAAGGCTAATATAGAGCGTAAAATATCAACGTCGTTTAAAACATCTAATATGTCACGATTTGAACTTTCCTTAATTTGTTCCTTAAGCCAAAAGCTTGCTGCAGGATCACTTATAATTTGCTTCTCGATAAATTCTACATCGTCTAAATTAGTTGTTATGTTCATCATTTCCATAGTCCTTATTTACCAAATATTTAGTTAATTCATGAAGCTCTTTAAAAAAATTAGTCTTATCCAAACCATCAAATTTAACAACATGACGACCGTTTATAATGATGCGTGGAACCGTACTGAGCATACCTCTCGATGACATCAATCTTTGGTTTCCAAGAGTGAATTTGGCCACTTCGTTTGTTTTCGGGTTGTTATATAGCGCCCAAAAATCTGCATCATACTTTTCATCCACAACCTTGATTAACTTCTCCACTAACGATGGCGTAATTGTCACTTTCTCTTTGTGTATGGCCACAAATATTAAATCGACTAATGAATTACCAATCTCGGGATAAAGCTCATCACTAACAGCCATGACTTTAGATAAAGCTAAAAAACCATCAGGACTGGTTTTTGATATAATATCGACACTCACCCTTCTCTTGATCACACCCTTTGGCACAGTTCGGTAAATCTCATCTTGAAACGTGTTTAGATTTTCACAGGCCGGGCAAAAGAAACTCAGATATTCAATAAATGTTGGCTTGCCTGTTAATTTTGATGATGGATATGTATCGTAGTGCAGCCCTTCTTTGAAATCTGTCGCATTGGCTGGGTTAGCTGTCATTGCAGTTAATAATAAAACCCCTGCCGTTATGATCACTTTAAACATCATTTTCCTCGTTATGAATTATGTCTATGAAATCAATTATCCGTGTTCAGTTAGCTAATCTCAAAAGATAGAGATACCCAAAACCCCCTTTCTAAATAATTTTATTTCAAGTGGTAGCCTAAAAATCGAATATTGATATTGTGCATATAAATTAAGGGGGAATTTATGCATAAAATATTTTTCGATGGGGCATGTAATCCTAATCCTGGTCCTACCGGATGTGGGGCAGTTATATTTGATGGGCAAAACAATGTGGTCGCCGAGGTTTCAATATTTAATGGGCACGGTACTAACAACCAAGCGGAATACAGTGCGCTTATATATGCTTTAGAGAAAGCAATTGAGCTTGGCATCCGTAAAGCCACAGTGTATGGCGATTCAAAGTTAGTGATTAATCAGCTAAATGGAGTATGGAATTGTAATGACGCTGCCCTACGCATCCTTAATAAGCGGGCTATGAAGCTATGTTATGAGTTAGAGTTTATTGAATTATGTTGGATCAAGAGAATTAACAATAGTCATGCCGACAAGCTTAGTCAGGATGCATTAGAGGGAACTAGCCTTGCAGATAATCAAGTTAATACTAAAAGAGAGCAGCTTGATAGTGTTATTGATAGCAACAAAGGCAATAATAACCCGTCCAACGTCGTAGATATAAATGAACAGCGATTAAATGAAATAACTTCGGTTCATTACTACAAGGGAGTTGGATTTAGCGTTATACAAAACTCTAAATTATATGCTATCAATTTAAATCCCCTTTCCTGTTCATGCGCGAATTTAAAATGTGAGCATATAAATGCCGCTATTGCATATTCCCAAACGCAACAAATTCATAAAAGTGTATAAACCCATTCGGTAGCGTGAATTTTCGTTCTTTGTATTGTGTTCGTATTGAAACAAATCAAAGGCACAAAAAATGGGGATAGCTAAACTTATTGAAGAAGTAAGAGAATTTGGTGATTTTGAATTTTATCCAACATTAGATTCAGACATTGCATTAATAAAAAAACACATCGACTTGTTAGGCTACGACAAGCCCTATTCTGTGCTAGATATTGGTGTTGGTGATGGTCGTGTGCTTAATGCAATCGCACATGAATACGGTGAAAAGTATGCAATTGAAAAATCATTGCCTCTAATTCGAGCTTTACCCGCTGATATTATGATTGTTGGCACTGATTTCATGGCCCAGACGCTTATAGATATTGAAACATCAGTTATATTTTGCAACCCACCATTTACCCAGTACTCTGAGTTTGCCTCAAAAATTATCGCGGAATCTCTAGCACCGGACGTATATTTAATTTTGCCTACACACTGGAGTAATAACCAAGCTATAAAAGATGCATTGGCACGCCGTAAAGCAACCTTCACTATACTAGGTAACTCTGACTATCGTTCAGCAGACCGACCAGCACGATGCACCGCAGACGTCATTCATATAAGCTTATCTAGTTGTGCTTCACGACGATGGGATAGAGCCACCGTTGATGTAGACCCTTTTGCAGCATGGTTTTCAGATAACTTCGATATAGATGCACAAGGTAGTGCTGCAAGAAAAGCAGACTCGCTCCATCAGAATGTGCAACCTGATAAATTTGAAATAATAGCTGGTGGCGACCTAATAAGTACATTGGTAAGCCACTATGATGCCAGTTTAGAAAAGCTTATTATCACTTATAAAGGCTTAGAACATGTAGATGGAAGTATTTTAGATGAGCTTAACGTTTCGATCGACTCTATTTATGCTGCTATTAAACTTCGTATTAAATCTTTAAAAAACAAATACTGGAAAGAGCTATTTAATCGCTTTACTCCAATAACTGATAAGTTATGTACTAGCACTCGAGAAGAGATGCAAACCTTGTTGATGAAGAATGTTAACGTTGACTTCACGAAAGAAAATGCTTATGCCATAGCTGAATGGGCAGTAAAAAACGTGAATAAATACATAGACTCACAATTAGTATCTGTTTATGAGAGTTTAATTGGCGAGTCTAACATTACTTTGTATAAATCAAATCAACGAACATTTGGGCGCTCTGAATGGCTTTATAATAGAAAACCATCCGGGTTAGATAGATTTGCATTGGACTATCGAATAATTACAAGTAATTATGGCAATTTTGGCGGCTATTCATTTGATAGAATAAATGGGCTCTCAAAAAGTTCTGCAAACAAAATAGATGATCTAATTACTATTGCACACAACTTGGGCTTTGATACGCTAGGCCAAGAGCGAGCAAGTACCGTTGAAGAGTGGGAACCAGGTAAGCTTAGAACATTCCATTACTTCGATCACACTGCTCAAAAGAAAGTTGTATTATTCACTGCTCGGGCATATCAAAACGGTAATATACACCGCAAAATTAATCAGGGCTTTATAGCGCGCCTTAATGTCGAATTTGGTAGGTTACGAGGATGGATAAATACCCCAGAACAAGCGGCCGAAGAAATAGATGGTGTTGATATTGATTGTGCAAAGCAGGCTTTTCAGAGTAATTTAAAAATAAACGTGGGTACTCAGTTTTTAAAATTAAACTAACGTAATTGTGATTGAAGGGGCTTAACAAAATAAGTGTGATTACCAAGGGATTATGTCGGTCTAATTACCGAGCGACTTTGTCGTAAATAGCATATCAGCCAGTTGCTAAACTGGCTACCTTTTATGCCGATTCAGCCAGAGCATTAGATTTTTCGA
>NZ_JACJEI010000046.1:0-24390 GCF_014163985.1 Pseudoalteromonas sp. SR41-4
ATGGGCGTTTGGCTACTATGCCGTCTGCTGACTTCTGATAAATCACTCTAGCGATTACTCGATAAAGCGCGTCTAAACTAACGCTTGTTTACTGCTATTTCGCTCGCTGTAGGTCGCAGCAACCAAAGCGCCAAGGGTTGATCAACCAGTCCCTAACTGGTAATCTCCAAGCGTTAGCGCGGATGCGTGTTTATCAGATCTCCCCCTTTTTTACCTATAAAGAACAGGTGCATCGACTTTCTCTGCACAACTGCATCATTTACGGTGGCCGTTAGATCACATGACTTCGCTATCTTGTGCTAGCTCGTCTTCAGCCTACGCCTCATATGATGTTTTTGTTCATCAGCTCGCAGATTTGCTAGCGGCTTCCTCCAGACTATCTCTCGCGATTTAGCCCTTGCCATTCGCTAGTAGTTATCGTTTAATAACAGTATGTTATTTAAACGGTGATCTTCCTACAGAGGACTTTCACCTCATAAGTCAATGCCCATGTCGGGCGTACACAAGTTGCTTAAAAGGACAAAAAACAGTTGGCTTTTGCTCCTTCGTCGCTTATTTTAGCCAACAATTTTTCGCCTCTTAGCAAGGCGTTGAGGCTGTAGAATTACTAATTTGGTCAAGTTTTTAGGTGATTTAAGGGGTCTCAAATGCATTGCTTAGTACGAGATAATCGCTTAGAAAGCGATACGGGAGGTCAAAAAATGGCCAAATTTATAAAAATAGAAATTCTACAGCCTCGTTATGTGCCTAGGGTGATATGAAAACACTGATTTCAATTTTACTTTGTTCTTTGTTGGCTGCGTGTGGTTTCCAATCTATCAAATTGGTGGGTTATGGTAAAAAACTCGATGTTCCTGTCTATGAGGCCTGTTTCTTTGATAAATTTGAAGAGTATCGTTCATTAACTAGTTATTTGCTCTCCGTAGAAGTAGAAAAAGCTGAAGGGCAAATTACTTACTATGAATTAACAATTGATGGTACAAATACAGAAGACCCAAGTGAGGTGTTTACACCTAAGTCTTTCAAGGAATCAAAAGAATTTATGGAAAATATAGTTAATGAGTGTTCTGCTTAAGGCGGTACATAACAATGCAAATTAAAAGCGCGGACAAAAAAAAGTTGGCTTTGTTCGTGCCTCACAAATCATAGCCAACTATTTTGTGCCGTTTATTTGCGGCGTTAGCTACCCAGGGGAATTAAGTACGTGCCGTTTTTTGGTTTTTTGTTTTTCTTTCTCTTTGCCATATTTGTGGGTGTGTCTTCGCTTATAAATGTATGGAAGTACGTAAAAACGAGAAAGGTAATTTACCTTAAAAAACTTGGTGTAATTTGGGTGTTACCTAGCATTCTTGTTGGGCTTGCTCTATATGCTCATTTTCCAATAACGAAAGAGCGTGTCGTAGGACTTTACGAAATAGATAGTAGCTTTTACCCAGGCAGAAATTCTGACTGGCAAAAAGAACATTTTACTTTTGAAATAACAAAAGATGATAAGTTTCTTTTTAATGAAAAACTCAAAGATGGAAGTGTTAAAACAGTTCAAGGTGTAATCGAGTGGTATAGGGACTCACCACCAATGTTATTCCGGATAGTCATGGAGCAGGAACACGAATTGGTAGATCAATATCCTGCTCTATACAGGGGTAATCGGAAGTTTTATTACGTTTTTAAGTCTAAATTCGGTAACATGTTTTATCGAAAGGTTCAGTAGCTAACAAAGCTATCAACCTGACCCAAATTACTACGCGATTTTGTGCAATTCGCTGCGCTCATTGTCGCACAAACTGCTCCATAATTTGGGCAGGTTATAGCGGCGTTAGTTGCCCTAGGCGTAGGCATCGAGTTTTGATGGAAAATATCTACCATTAGTGCCACTCAATTGCATCAAGCCTAACCATCCAATTGCATTTTGGTTTGCCACTTTTAAATGTAAGTGTTGGCAAGAGAAAATCTGATATTTATTAATTTTAAGGCACTGTAAGGCTAAAGCTGCCGTAATCAAAATTTCGAAATATGTCTTCAGTGCCAATAACAATAATTGTGATCATCCGATTTTGCTCATTTCATCACTTTGTTGACTTTTTCAACAAAAAAAGCCAACCTACGAAGAAGTGCGTAGATAATTGGACTGATTGCTGTAAAGGGAAGTGTTGAAACTATTCAGCTATTAGAATAGTTAATAATAAAAAAAGGGGAAATTAATGTATAAAAGTATTCAAGCAATCGCTGGGGTTCTTTTGTTATTTTCATTTGCCGTTATGGGAAGCGAAACACAATTAACACTACTGGAAAAGGAAATTGATAGAATTGCAGGAGAGTCTATACCTGTTAATGGACCGGGATGCTCTGTAGGTGTTATTAAGAATCAGCAATTTTTATTCAAGAAAAGCTATGGTTTGGCAAACATCGAACATCAGGTTCCACTCAGTTCAATATCAGTATTTCGTATGGCTTCTGTATCCAAACAATTCACCGGACTTGCGGTATTGTTGTTAGCAGAAAAAGGGGAAATTAACCTTGATGATGATATACGGAAATATCTTACTGATTTGAAAGACTACGGTGTAAAAGTAACTATCAACTCAATGTTAGGTCACGTTTCAGGAATGGCAGATTACGATACACTTCAATCGCTCTTACCCAAACCACTACTGTCGACCGCAGGTGGTCCGTTCAGACTTGGTGATGAGGACTACCTGACCAAAGAAGAATACTACGATGTCATAAAATCGCTTCCTTTAGAGCATCAGCCTGATACGCAACAGGCTTATAGTAACTTCGCTTATTTTTTATTGTCGGAGTTAGTCGCTAAAGTCAGCGGCATGTCCATGCGGGAGTACACTACAAAATATATATTTGAACCGCTTGGTATGCACGACACTTTTTTCGCTGATGATATGCGAGAGATAGTACCTAACCGTGCCGAAGGGTACAGAACATTCAAAGATATTGGATTAAAACGTTATGAAACAAATATTTTTGTTGTGGGTGACGGTGGTCTTTACACGACACTCGAAGATATGTTGATTTGGGATAATCACTTTTATACCCCGAAATTAGGTGATGCTCCTAACAAATTGATGGCTCAATTTAATACGCCAAATAGTCAACACTCATTCGAAAACAACGGAATAACTTTTTATGCTAATGGGCAATATATAGAGCCGAATTATACGCTGCACAATGGCGGATGGATGGGTACAAGCACTAGTTATATCCGTAGACCCAAGGAGCAAGTAGCCTTTGTTGGTATGTGTAATAGCTCTTCACTCGATGCAAATGTTTTTACTTACGAAATACCGAAAATCCTAACTAAACTTAAAATATGGGATGTGACTGACCCTGCAATTTTTTAGTCTGATTTTAGTTTTTAAAAAATAAAGGTTCATAGTACCGGGCAACTAACACATATGAGCCTTAACTCTGTCAATAGGCACTAGTATTTTCTTTGACCGTTTTTATACAGTGACGGTCAATTCTAATTCAATAAACAAATTCGTTTACTTCGTCTGTTGATGGGGCAGTTAAGCAAGTAGCTTACGGCAAACACATATAGGCGCGTTACGCAGTAATCGATTATTGCGAGCTCATCGCAGCCAGGTTTTTCCCATATCCTTTTGGGGTCGCTGGGGCACTACGACTAAATGGATTTAGAAGGTAGAGCGAAGCAGGATGCCAGAGCCGAGACATTCATCGGTTAACCTCATCATGGCACTATTCAAGGCGCTGGTTTCATTATTGGTAAAAGCATGAGCAGTTGACCTTGCGCGGACAAACGAAAGTAAATGCACAATTATCCTGACACAGGGGGAGCACCACAGCATCTAACATGCACTTTTTATTAGTAGGAAGTGCAATGGGCGGTTCATCTCCCATACAAAATGTGTTTATTGTTTTCAAAAAATAATTATGGTGGGTGTCAATGTATTTCAATGTTGGCCAAAACTAGTCGATCGTTACATGGTTAGTGCCTTACTGATATGGGCCGCAAATCAGCAAAGCAAAATTTTTCATGGCATTACAATATAGGAATTAAACCTCAGAGGCTCTAGTTGCAAACCTCTGAGGTAGTTTATTAAGGGTTTACTGCCTCAGAGAAGCGTGACATTTCACTTACGTTGAGTGTACCTTGTTTACTATAGATGCCTACTTGGCGTTTATCTAAGTCATAAAGCCTAAAGGTTAGTGCTCTAAAATCATTGATATATGCGGTACCAAAGCCACTTTCTGGTTGTAAAAGAAGATCCACGGTTACCCCTTGTTGTAAATTGATAGGAACAGTAACTTGTGAGTCGATTCGACTTTCTGAAGTAGGTGCAGATTGCTCACCCAGTACCGCAGGTAATGCTGCTGCCCTGAATTCATCAGCTAGAAGGTAAGCTAAGCTGTTGTCTGAGCCATCGTCATTATGAAGATCAATAAACTGTATAAAGGCTGTTTTCCCTATGAATTCTTCAACATCCCAGGTTGCCCATTGCATTGTTAGTTTATTATTCTCATCGGGTTGTGTATTTTTACCAGATTGGCTACGTACAACTTTACCGTCCACTATAAGCACAACTGCAGTTGCTTTAGGGTGGTCAAACTGATTTGAACCCCCACCTATCTTGAAATTAATATATTGCTGTGAGATTACAAATGACGGGCTATCCATTTTTCCTGTTGCTGAGTAACCTATCCACCCTAATGCAGCTCCATCTTCATCATAGCCATCTGCAAAGCTGGAAAAAACTCGTTCGCCAACGTTGTTGTTTACATCGGCCCCCCACCAACCTCCATCTAGTTTAGAGAAGTCTCCAGTTAGATTATTAAAACCGTGGGCTTGGAGGGTGTTATAACCGCCGCAGCAAAATTCAAAACCAGCTATATACTGAGTCAGGTCTTCCTCTCGATTGAATAGAGGTTTGCCTTCTAGTTCAGGTGTGAGGGTGATGTTAGAGTTTGATTGAGTAAGTGAATCGCCGAAGTAAAAAGTAGCTGTTTCTGTGGCTGTGTTTATTTCTATACTAGCCGTTTGCGTAGTCTCTTCATAAGCGGGAAATATCAGACCAAATCGGTTGTCGGTATCTTCACTCGAAATACTAAAGTGAAGACGGTTGATTTTATTGTTACTACCTAGTAATACTTGATCACCTGGTGAGACTAATAGTGAATTATCATTATTGGTTTGTGCTGATTGGGTTTGTGCATTTTCATCTATTGGTGTTGCTAATGCGCTTAAGTATTGCTCGGGAATTGATACCGCTAGTTCTCCCGATTCTGTCATTGATACTTGATGAATTGCTAAGTCACCACCAAAATCAGCACTGCCTATATTTGAGCGGGTATTTTTATGGGCGACCCAACCAAACATCAGGGTTTGAGTAGGGGAGCTTGCAGTTCTTCCTGCGTAGTAAAATTCTCCATCTAGTGAAGGGTATTGACCAGGTACCCATGTGTCTTCATTCTTTACTAAATATTTTACATCGCGCTCATTATTATTTTGATCAGAGTAAATTATTGCTTGTCCGTTATTGAAGCTCACCCAATCAGGAACCTCAAAGTTAAGTGGTTTGTTTGCAGTATAAATCGGCTCTTGCGCTTCCCAAGTTTTGAGATCGCTCGAAGTATAAAGAGCAATAGCTGCATCTGCGTTATATCGACTAGTTAATAACATCCAATAGTTGTTGCTTTGTTCGTTATAAAAAACGTCAGGATCACGAAAGTCAAAGTCGCTATATGATCCTGTACCACTGAATGTGCTATTAACTTGTTTTTCCCATTTAGTCAGCGTGTTATCTGTTGCTTTTGCATGCATAACAGCTTCGACAGGAGAAAAATCGAGATTGTGTCCTGAGTAAAATAAATGAGCTACATTGTCTTTATCTTTAATAACACTACCAGATCCGGTCCATTGGTCTTGTGTTTGTGCATCTCCCGTCGCTTCTAGAACACGTTGTGGGAATGTACCATTAATTAGATCTGTGGTTCGGGTTAGATACCAATCATGAAATGCGGTATCAATTAAATAATAAATATAAAACTCACCGTTTAAAAATACAGGGTTAGGGTCAGCCATCGTTAATGGTAAAGGTATCGTGTGTTGATCCAGTTGGGTGACAATACTTTCACTCGACGGGTCAACGGCTGCATACTCTGATAATTTAAATTCATCAGCCATAATAAATGCAAGTGCAGTTTCGTCTGCAGTGTCATCCTGATCAATGATTTCAATAACAGCTGTTTTACCGATTAAGCTATTAACATCCCAAGTAAACCAATCGAGCTTATCTGATTGCCCGTTACCTGTGGCATGCCTGACAATTTTGCCATTTATTCGCAGGACAATTGCTGTCGCTTTTTCAGTATCAAATGGGTTTGTACCACCACCAATTAGAAAGTTTACATAGTCATGTGTAATCGTGAATGGGGGCGAAGAAAGTGTGCCGGTAGCTTCGTTACCAATCCAGCCTAATTGGCTCCCATCTGCTAAAAAACCATCGGCGCGGCTAGAAAAAACTCTCTCACCAACATGGTTTGTGATGTCTGCAGCCCACCAACCACCATCTAATTTGGCCATATCGCCAGTTGCTCTAAAGTCATGGTTTGCGTAGGTATTAAATTTACCGCAACAAAATTCAAAACCCGCAATATTTTGCTCAGCATTTGATACACGAGTGAATGCGGATTGGCCAGTACTAGCAGGTGCGGTGGTTTTTTTTATTTTCTTTATCAACTTACTATTTTGACTAGGAACTTTGGCTGCACTGTCGGCTTGGCGAATTTCGTCGACTAATAAATATGGTAAGTCAGTATCTGAATTATCATCAGCATGATGGTCAATAAATTTAATTTGCCCTTCTTGAGAGCTAAACTCGCTGACATCCCATGTTTGCCAGTCAACTTGCATTGCAGTATTGCTTCCACTTGCTTGACGAACTATCTTATTATCAACAACAAGTGCAATTGCGGTTGTATTTGCGTCTGTTATGCCATTATTGCCACCACCAATTAAAAAATTGATATAGTTTGATTGTATTGTAAATTTAGGACTTATCATCGAACCTGTAGCGGAAAAGCCTAGTTGCCCAAGTGCTTCACCTTCTAAATCAAAGCCATCCGCAAAGCTCGAAAATACGCGCTCACCTAAATGACCTGAAATATCTGCAGCCCAAAAACCACCATCAAATTTAGAAAAATCACCTGTTAATTTATCAAACCCATGAGCTTGAAAGGTGTTATTACCACCACAACAAAACTCAAAGCCAGATAGTACTTGCTCTGTATTTTCAGGGTTGTAAAATAATGGTTGACCTTCGCTTTCAGGGTTGGAAGTTATTGGAATGTCATCTGTATTTGGTTCATCATCACTGTCGCTTTCATCTTTATTAATAACGTCAGCAGCGGTTTGTCCTTCTTCTAGAATGATCAGTTTGTAATCATCTTCTTGTTGGTTTTTGTGATCACCAGAGCAGGCTGTCGTTAAAGATATAAGTAACGCGAGCCCCGTTTTTTTCCAGCAAAGTGCTATGTCTTGCTTTGTTTTCATGCTTATTCCTCCACAACTATTATTGTTGTGTTTGTGTGTGTGTTTAAGTTATTGAATATATTGGTTAAAAACTTTATTTCCTTAACTTTTCTTATTGTTACAGAGTAATACTTTTAAAATAAACAACGTTGTCTTTTTTTAAGGTAGATGTTATCTTTATTTTTTGCAACATGTATTTTACACAATGGCTGTAATTGTGTATTTAAATACAACTTTTACTATTCGTGGCCATTTCTCCCTGATTTATCTAGAGGATATTGTTACGAATTTATAGTGTGAAAATTTATTTGGAAATGGTCTAAATAATAAAGGGAGCAACTCGGTGAGTATTGTAATAAGCAGCAAAAAGGCTGAAGAAATTAATTTAACATGTTTTGGAGAGGTACTGTGGGATTGCTTTGAGTCCGGTATGCGTTTAGGTGGTGCTCCTTTAAACATGTGCTTTCGTTTTAATTCACTAGGCCTAAAGGCACATATGATAAGTGCTGTTGGTAATGACAAATTAGGTGAAGCACTACTATCTGAGATTGAGCAAAAAGGGCTCTCTAAAGAGTTTATTTATGTTCATGAGTCTAAGCCAACGAGTGTGGTTGAAGTGAAGCTTGATCAGAGCGGATCGGCCAATTATCAGATTGTGCTTGATACTGCATGGGACAATATAAGTTTATCGCAACGAGTTATAGATAAGGTGCAAAGTGCAGATGTGTTTGTATTTGGTAGTTTAATTGCTCGAACAGAAAGCTCTATGAGTTCATTAGATCAACTTTTAGATTTGGCAAAATTTAAAGTGTTTGATGTAAATTTACGTGCACCTCACTATCAGTTAGAAAGCTTAATTAAGTTGATGAATAAAGCTGACTTTATCAAGCTCAATGATGAAGAGCTATATGAAATAGCAAAAGGAATGGGGTGTAAATACCATTCATTAGAGCAAAACTTAGCATTTATAGCAAAGCAAACCAACACAGAGTTTTTGTGCGTGACGAAAGGAAACCATGGTGCTTTATTATCGATTAAAGGTAAAAACTACTATAACTCAGGCTACCTGATCGATGTTGTGGATACTGTTGGTGCAGGGGATTCGTTTTTGGGGGCTTTAATTTATCAACTGTGCATTCAAAACGATCCGCAGCAGGCAATTGATTTTGCTTGTGCTGCCGGAGCTATGGTTGCTCAGCAGCCAGGGGCAACACCAGATATAACGTATCAGCAAATCCTAGAATTTATTGAACCATGTTAGCGTATAGTGTTGTATTTCAAGTTATACATATAAATAACAAAATATTTTGTTATTTATATTGAATAGATGTTTTTTTAATGTTAAAAAGACAACGTTGTTTATTTTTATTGGGCCTGCCAAGCTAAACAACAAAATGTAAAAAGATATTTTTTTTGCACTAAAAAGACAACGTTGTTAATTTGACTGATGAAATCAACATTAAAAAATAAAATTAAAATGAGGACACACACAATGCTCAGATTTAGGAAAAACCAGCTTGCTGCGAGTGTTAGTACATTATTGTTAGGCTGTTGGCTGCCATCCAACAGCTTCGCTGCTGAACAACTGCAAGAAGAAGAGTCGGCCAAGATTGGTATTGAAGTTATTGAAGTTTCATATGGTTATGGAAGTGTTAAAAAACAAGATTTAACAGGCGCAGTGAGTACGGTTGATCTTGAAGATTTAGTAGACCAGCCTTCAGGCAATATAATGCAAAACTTGCAAGGGAGGGTGCCAGGTCTACAAATTACAACGAATGGTTCACCTGACTCTACTGCGACGGTACGAATACGTGGTCAAGGCTTAGGGCCACTTGGAAATAACGATCCATTATATGTTATTGATGGCGTACCAACTAAATCTGGAATGCATGAACTTAATAGCCATGATATTGCTGATATACAGGTGCTAAGAGATGCAGCAGCTGCAAGTATTTTTGGTGCTCGCTCTGGTAATGGAGTCATAATTATCACAACCAAAAAAGGGAATGAAGGGCTGGATTTCAATTTTTCAGTTAATCAATCTCAAGATGCCTATAGCTATGACCTAAATCCGCTAAATACCAAACAACGTGGGCAGGTTGTATGGCAGGCTGCTGTTAACGATGGTTCAGATCCAAATGCAGCGAGCCCATTATATAGCTATGATTGGAATGGTGACTACAATAACCCACAGCTAAACTCAGTAATATTGCCCACGTATACCGATCCTCAACAAGTTCAGCGTCCTGCTGACACTAACTGGTTTGATGAGGTCACTCGTTCAGCTAAGGTCACTGATCTTAACTTTTCAGTTTCAGGTGGTTCTGAGAACGCCTCTATTTATAGTTCATTAGGTTACTTTAATTCAGAAGGTGTTGTTGATGGTTCTGAATTTGAACGCATTAGTTTTAGGGTCAATTCTGATTACCAACTAACAGATAAATTAAAAATAGGTGAAAATTTCACTGTAACCAATCAAGAGTCAAACCTAATCAATGCTAGAGCTGGTGAAATATTGGGTTTGGCTATAGAGCAACAATCTATCGTTCCTGTGTACAACGAGGTAGGTGGCTGGGGAGGACCGGTTCCTGGCGTAACTGACCGAGATAACCCTGTCAGAATTATCGAAATGAACCGTGATAATGTTAGTAGGTTCAATAAATTAATGGGAAATATTTTTGTTGAATATGAAGCAATAGAGGACTTAACGTTAAAAAGCTCTATCGGTTTAGACTACGGGCAATATTACTTCAGAAACTATACCCGTGCTTTTCAAGCAGGCTCACTAAATTATGGTGATCAGCTGTCAGTGACAGAAAATTGGAATAGTAGTTTTAGCTGGACTAATACCGCCGAATATAAGCTTGATTTAAACGAAAATCATTTTACGTTTTTGATCGGTACAGAACAAATAGATTATGAGTATGAAGGGTCTGTTGGTTTTGGTTCAGGTTTTGCGTCTGATGATCGTGATTACGCACATTTATCACAAGCAACAGGTGATGTTCGTGTAGAAGGGGATGGTGATAAATGGTCTCTTAATTCTTATTTTGCGCGTATGGACTATAACTTTGATGACCGCTATTTAGCAGGCTTAACAATACGTCGTGATGGCTCATCTCGTTTTGGTAGTAATAATAGTTATGGAAATTTCCCAGCTATCTCTGCAGGTTGGGTGATCAGCAATGAATCATTCTATGATATTGAATTTTTATCTACCTTAAAGCTTCGTGCTAGTTGGGGCAAAACGGGTAATCAAGAGATACCTACCGATGCAACATACACAACGTATTTAAGTCGTTATGCAACACAGTCATTATTCACTGATCGGCAAGATGAAGGGACCGCTTATGATATAGGCGGTGCTAATGGCGGCACGCTTCCATCTGGGTTTGTAAAAGCACAGACAGGGAATGATGACCTAAAGTGGGAAACATCAACGCAAACAAACATTGGTCTTGATTTTGGTATGCGTTACGAAACCATATACGGCAGTATCGATTGGTTTGAAAAAACCACAGAAGATATTTTAACGTTAACCAATCCGCTTGCAACATTGGGCGAAGGTGCTCAGCAATGGGTTAATGGTGGCACAATTGAAAACTCTGGTTTTGAGTTTCTTATTGGCTACGCCGACTATCTTACTTTTGATAGCTTAGATGGTGATATCGATGTCGATATTAGCTTTAACATTTCTTCGGCTAAAAATAAGGTTGTTTCGTTACCTGGAGACGTTGTGAATTCATTTGGTGGCAATGGTGTTGATAAAACGATTGTTGGTCATTCTATTAACTCTGTTTATGGTTATGTCGCTGATGGGTTATTCCAAAATCAAGATGAAATAGATGCTCACGCAGCGCAATCTGGGGCCGGTTTAGGTCGAGTTCGCTGGAAAGATTTAGACGGTAATGGCGTGATTGATGAAAACGATCAAAGCTTTTTCACCGATACTGATCCTGACTTTATGTATGGATTGAACATGAATTTCAAATACAAAAATTGGGATTTCAATATGTTCTGGCAAGGTGTTCAGGGAGGTGAGATACGTAATAGCTGGCGTGGGTTTACTGACTTTACATCATTAAATATAGGTTCTAACTACGGTGATCGCGTTCTTGATGCATGGTCAGTTAATAATACTGACAGTAATGTACCGGCATTAACTTTAATCGATAACAATGGTGAAGGCCGTCAATCAAGTTTGTTTTGGGAAGATGGTAGCTACCTCAAGCTTCGCAACTTATCTATCGGTTATACACCTGATGAACAGTGGTTAAATCAATACGGTATTAGTTCTGCACGAATTTATTTGCAGGGCAGTAACTTATTGACCATTACGCCATCGGGGACGCTAAGCCAAGATCCAGAAACTCCAAACGGCAACTTCCCAATTCCAAAACGTATCACGTTAGGCGTGAACCTTTCTTTTTGATTTATTAAAACGACAACGATACGAGCACATATTATGAATAAAATTAAAACACTATTTACAGCAGCTACACTCGCGCTTTCTTTAGCATCGTGTGGTGGTTCTGATCTTGATGTTGCACCTTCTGGGGTATTAACCGAAGAGCAAGTTTCTAACAGTGAAAATATAGATGCTTTGGTCATTGCTGCCTACTCATATCTAGGCAATGATCATTATACTGCCCCTAACTTTTTATGGCCGACAGGAAACTTACGTGCCGGAGACGCTCACAAAGGCGGTAATGGACCTGGTGATATCTTTGCTTATCATGCTTTGTCTCTATATCAACCAATAGTGCCTGATATGGAGTCTTTCCCGCCAGATTTGATTGATTTGAACAATAAGAAATGGGTACGTAATTACACCGGTATTTCAAGAGCAAACTCAGCATTAGCGGTAATCGCAAATGCGCCAGATGCTATTGAAAACAGTGCTGCAAAACAATCCGAACTGCGGTTCATTCGCAGTATTTTCTACTTTGATTTAAAAATACATCATAAGCATATCCCGTGGATTGATGAAACAATGACTCAAGATCAAATTCTTAGCGCTACTAATCGTGAGCTGAGCGATCAGGAGCTATGGGATAAAATTGCCGCAGATTTTGAGTTTGCTGCAAACAATTTACCACAAACCCAAGAAGATGTAGGGCGCGCTTCAGCGTTATCAGCTAAGGCATATCTAGCTAAAACATTGCTCTACCAAGCGTATGAGCAGAATGAGCTACATGAAGTTATCAATATTAATAAAGATAAACTTGTAAAAGTAGTGGCTCTAGTTGATGAAATTGAAGAGGCCGGCGTCTATGGCTTATTTGATGATTACGCGAATAACTTCTTGTTTGAAAGTGAGAATGGTAAAGAGTCAGTTTTTGCTATTCAGCGCTCTCTAAATGACGGCTCTCCAGATGGACGTGGTAGCTGGCCTAGTGCATTAAATGCGCCAATGGCTGGTGGTTTTGGCTGTTGTGGTTTTCATGTACCAACAGAAAATTTTGTTAATGCGTTTAAAACAGACCAACAAGGCTTGCCGTTATTTGGCTCTTTTAACGACTTTAATTATGACATGACGACTGACTCAGTTGACCCTCGCCTAGATCACACTGTGGCAATGGAAGGTAAACCATTTAAGTATGACGAAAATTTGATCCATGGAGGTGATAGCTGGGCACGTGCCCCTGGTATATATGGCAACTTTACGGCAATGAAAGATCTTGAACACCCTGACTGTAGTTGTCGTGGTGAGAATGGCCCTTTTCCTATCTTTTCATTAAATACCCCACTCATTCGTTACGCTGAAGTATTGCTTTGGAAAGCAGAAGCATTAATTGAGTTAGACAGATATGACGAAGCATTGCCAATCATTAACCGTATTCGTGAACGCGCTAAACAAAGCACCGATAAATTGCATAACGCGAGTATTTATAACATTGGCTTATATACAAGTTTTGGTTCTAAAGAACAAGCAAGAGCAGCACTGCGCTTTGAGCGACGTTTAGAGTTAGGGCTTGAAGGACATCGCTTTTTTGACTTAGTGCGTTGGGGAATAGCAAAAGAAACTATTGATAGTTACTTGGCAATTGAAGCTGTACGTAAACCTTATTTAGTCGATGCTATTTTCACTAAAGGTAAGCATGAGTATTTACCTATTCCAAACCAGCAAATTATTTTAAGTGGTGGGTCGTACACACAAAACCCAGGTTATTAATAGTGGTGGGTTTCGGCCCACCTTTTAAGCTTTAAGTTTTAAGAGTGATTATGAAAAAAATTATTTACTGGTCAGTCACTGTTGCAGTTGCTGGTTTTTTATTCGGCTTTGATACTGCTGTTATATCCGGTGCGGATAAACCTATTCAAGCATTATGGAATACGAGCTCGTTATTTCATGGCTTATTTATTATGTCTTCAGCTTTATGGGGAACACTACTGGGTGCCTTAACCGGTAATTACCCATGCGATAAGTGGGGTAGAAAACCCACATTAGTTTTAGTTGGGGTGTTGTTTTTAATTTCGGCACTTGGCTCCGCCATGGCTCCTGAGGCCTATAGTTTTGCCTTATTACGTTTTATTGGTGGCGTGGGAGTAGGGATTTCTTCAATTGTTGTACCTGCTTATATTTCTGAGATTGCGCCTGCTAAGTACCGAGGGCGTTTGGTCGCGCTTTATCAGTTTCAAATTGTATTTGGTATTTTAGTTGCGTTTGTTTCTAATTTTTTAATCGCAGGAACATCCGCAATTGATTGGCGTTTAATGTTAGGTGTGGAGGCAATACCGGCCTTAGCTTATTTATTAATGATCATTAAGGCACCTGAAAGCCCACGTTGGTTAGTGCAAAAGAAAAACGAAAAAGCTAAAGCGCGTTCAATCTTAGTGACTTTAGGTGAACAAAACCCAGACCAAGTATTAAATGACATTGAACGGGACAAGTTACAAAACAGTCAATCTAAGCTATTTGGGGGTAGTTACAGTAAGCCTGCGTTATTTGCATTTTTATTTGCTGCATTTAATCAATTATCTGGGATTAACTTTATTATTTATTATGCTCCGCGAGTATTTGAACTTGCTGGATTGGATGTAAATCAATCATTGCTTTCCGGCGCTGGTATTGGCGTGGTGAACTTATGTTTTACCATGCTTGGTTTATCGTTAATTGATAAGTTTGGCCGCCGTTCGCTGATGTATATTGGCTCAATTGGCTACGTTATTTCTCTTTCGGTAGTTGCGTGGGCGTTTAGTACGGATTCTGGTGGTTTAACGGTTGTAGCCTTTGTATTTGTGTTTATTGCCGCTCATGCAATAGGGCAAGGTACCGTTATTTGGGTCTTCATTGCAGAAATATTTCCTAATAAAGTACGTTCGAAAGGTCAGTCTTTAGGCTCCGGTACGCATTGGTTTTTTGCCGCAGCAATCACTTTACTTATGCCATTTTTCTTAGAACGTTTTAGTGCCACTGAAGTATTCACCTTCTTTACTTTAATGATGTTAGGGCAATTGATTTTTGTTGCGTGGTTTATGCCAGAAACAAAAGGACGTTCTTTAGAAGCAATTTCATTAGATACCAATAATAAACATGGAGCATTCGATGCGAACCGTTAATTTAGTTTTAATTTCATCATTTTTGGCAGCATGTAGTATGACAAACCAAACTGAAAAAACAGCCCCTATGGGTGTAGATAAACCGAGTAAAGAGGCGTTTCGACCTGCTTTTCATTTTACCCCAGAAAAGCATTGGATGAATGATCCCAATGGTATGGTTTATTACCAAGGTGAGTATCATTTATTTTACCAGCATAACCCTGATTCATCTGTATGGGGGCCAATGCATTGGGGACACGCAATTAGTAAAGATATGGTTAATTGGCAGCATCAAGAAATTAAGTTGTTTCCTGATGAGCACGGCACTATTTTCTCTGGCAGTGCGGTAGTTGATTGGCAAAATAGCAGCGGCTTTGGCAGTAAAGAAAACCCACCATTAGTGGCTATATTTACCTATCATGATGATAAAAAAGCTGCACAGGGAGCGATTGATTTTCAAACGCAAGGTATAGCATATAGCACTGATAAAGGCCGTACATGGAAAAAATATGCTAACAACCCGGTATTAAAAAATCCTGGGATCCGCGACTTCCGTGACCCTAAAGTAAGCTGGCATGAAGATACTCAGCAATGGGTTATGGTATTGGCTCAAGATGATCATATTGGTTTTTACAGCTCAAAAGATTTAAAAACATGGCAATTTGAAAGTAACTTTGGCGCTGATTGGGGCAGTCACGCAGGAGTATGGGAGTGTCCAGATCTTATTCGCGTGCGTATTGAAGGCACAGACGAATATAAATATGTGTTATTAGTGAGTATAAATCCTGGTGCGCCAAATGGTGGCTCTGGTACACAATACTTTATTGGTGATTTCGATGGTGAAAAATTTGTATTAGATAGTGATTATCAAAAAATGCTTACAGGTACACCAGCTGCGTTTCCCGAAGGGTTAGACTTTTCTAACTTCAAAAATGGTTTAAAAAATTGGCAAGTATCTGGTGATGCATTTCATATAGTTAATGATCAACCAGCCAATACCATTGCTAGTTCTTTTAAAGATTCGGATAAGGCAACAGGCACCTTAACCTCAAAATCATTTGCGATCGACCATGATTTTATTAACTTTAAAATTGCAGGCGGAAAGCATCACAATAGTACCGCAATACAGTTGTTAGTAAATGGCGAAATAGTTAAAACTGCAAGTGGTAATAATACAGGTACGATGACCGAGCGCTCTTGGAATGTGAGTCAATTAAAAGGCCAGCAAGCTTATATTAAAGTGGTAGACAATGAACGTGGTGATTGGGGGCATATAAAAATTGCTGACATCGTGTTTTCTGATAAAGCAGCAAATGAAAAGTATGAACCTTCAATATGGTTAGACTACGGCACTGATAATTATGCTGGTGTAACTTTCTCTGATGTTCAAGACGGTAGACACTTATTTATGGGCTGGATGAGTAACTGGCAATACGCAAACCAAGTACCGACTGAGGTATGGCGCAGCGCAATGACGATTCCCCGAGAATTAAAGTTATTGCAAACGCCAGCAGGCGTGCGTTTGGCATCTCAACCTATTAAAGAGTTAGATAGTTTATTGAGTAAACCACAACAAAAGGCAACATTAACTGGCGCGAATAGCTATCAGTTAGATGAACTTTTTACTGTTGAACCTGGGCAATTTAAGGTGAGTTTTAGTGTAGCAAACGCTGAACAAGTTATTGATATCGTGCTTAGCTCTGCAACGGGTGAATACACTAAGCTTCAGCTAAACCCAGCTCAAGGACAACTAATACTTGACCGTAGACAATCGGGTTTAAAAGACTTTGAAGATGGCTTTGCGTCTTTACAAACTGCACCATTACAGAAGGGCCTTGAGTATTACGATGTTGATATATGGGTAGATAAAGCGTCGATAGAAGTATTTGTTAATAAGGGAGTTAGCTCTATGACGTCTATTGTCTTCCCAACATCTCCTTATAATAGAATACAAGTGAGTGCTGAGCAGCCTTTGTCGCTTAGTGACGTTAAGTTAAATAATATAGCAATAGAAAAATAACTTCCAAAATGACTCTATATTATTATAGAGTCATTAATCCTTCTCTAAGGCTATGCGATATATGAGTAGCAATTATCGACTATTAAGTGTCATTTTGTTTGTTTATTTTATGGCATGGTCTTTTTCATTTTCATTATTTCCTATTTGGCTTAGTCAAGAAGTCGGCCTCAATAGTGCTAAAGTCGGGATTATCTTTAGCATTAATTCCATCATGGCTTTACTCGTGATGCCTTGTTACGGCATTTTGCAAGATAAACTCGGTTTACAAAAAACACTGCTTTACTTCATTGCATTTTTCATCATGTTGATTGGCCCGTTTGTAAGTTTTGTATACGCGCCACTACTACAAACGCAGTTTTATCTGGCTGCTATTTTAGGCGGTGCCGTTTTTTCATGTGCATTTTTAGCTGGAGTAGGGACGCTTGAAAGTTATATTGATAAACAAAGTCGCTCGACCAACTTTGAATTTGGTAAAGCTCGAATGTGGGGGTCACTGGGTTGGGCTATGGCAAGCTACTTTGCCGGTTTATCCTTTAATTTATCTCCTAGTTTAAATTATTGGTTATCAAGCATTGCGGCGGTTTGCTTAATGGGTTTTTTAGCCTTTGTTAAGGTCGCACAAAATCAGCGTGAAATAGCGCCTTCTCGAACTTTTTCTCCTGTAAAACAGCTTACAGCATTTTTTAAAATCGCAGGGCTTTGGCGTTTAAGTGTATTTGTGATCGGTGTTAGTTGTATTTATGCGGTATTTGATCAGCAATTTGCTATTTATTACACCTCTTTTTTTGACACCCCAGAGCAAGGTCGAGAGTTTTTTGGCTATTTAACTTCAGCGCAAGTTATTCTTGAAGCGGCTATTTTGTATTTAGCTGTTAAATGGGTGAATTATGTGGGCATTAAAAATTCGTTGCTGTTAAGTGGTGTATTGATGGCGATACGAATATATTGCTCGGGGATTGTTAGTGACTCTATCAGCATTAGTTTATTGAAATTATTACACGCCATTGAATTACCGCTGATGCTGATTGCGTTATTTAAATATATAAACATGCACTTTGAAGCTCGTTATTCAGCCATGATCTATATCATTGGCTTTCAATTTACTACGCAATTGATGGCGTCAATGTTAGCCGTCGCTGTAGGTGTAGTATATGATAATGTAGGCTTTGCGTTAGCCTACCAATATTTGGGTTTGGTTGTGTGTGTGTTTATTGTATTATCGCTTTTTGCATTAAAGGCAGATGCAATTAAAACGAATCACGAGCAATTAGTTTAAATGGTAAGTGGTGGTGAACAATATCAGTGCGCTGCTCTATGAGGTATTCCATTGCCCAACGTCCCATTGCATGATGGGGTAATGCCATGGTAGTTAAATTCGGTTGTAATAATTGTGGAATACTGCCCCAATCATCAAAACTTGCTATACCAATATCCTTACCAACGATCATTCCTTTATCATGCACAACAAAGTAAATTTCTAGCGCCATGGGATCTTGACCACAAATAATAGCATCAGGTTTAAACTCGTCTATTACTCTCGCTGCAGACTCTCTCGAAGTAGAAATCTCACTACCATCGGCTTGACCAATAATCACCGATTCAATGAGTAAATCATCGAGTGGTAAGCCGTGCTTTTTAAATGAATTTATAACGCCTTGTTTGCGACCTTTGGCTGCAATTATATGCTCATTTAAGTTTAAAAAAGCAATTCGGCGATAGCCTTTGCGTATTAATGCATCGGTAATATCTTCACCTGCTTGCTGTTCATCAGGGACTACACAAGGGAAATTATTCAAAGCAGGAAAACAGTTAGCTAAAATTGTTGGTATTTTTTTTAGTTCATCAGCTACCACAACTTGGCGATGATACATTGCTGAATATATAACGCCCTCTACGCGATACTCTAAAAGGCTTTCTATAGCTCTGTCTATACTCGCTTGGGTTTCGTTAACATTGAGGATCAACAGTTCTTTATTTTTCTGCCACGCAATTTCTTGGGCACCACGAATAATATCAAAAGTATAAGGAACACTAAGCAGTTCATCAGCAATAATTGCGTAAATGTTTGAGTTTTTACGTCGCGTTAAACTTGCCGCACGATTAGGACGATAACCTAATTCTTTTATCGCTTTAAGAACCTTCTCGCGGTTAATATCTTTGACTGTTGGATCATTATTGACCACTCGCGATACAGTTTTAAATGAAACACCTGCGTGGACAGCGACTTGCTTAATTGTAACCATACTAGAATAAGACCCTCTGTGAATAAAAACAGTATAACAGCAGATTGCACTTTATTTATATGTTTTTGTTAAGGTTTGAGTTGTCGTTGTTATCTAAAGATAAACTTATTCAGAGGCTTACTTTTAAGTTATTGAGGCGAATTATACTCATGATGTAACAACATGGGTCAGATATAAAAAGGGCTGATACAAATTTTTTCAAAATTTACAGTAGCTATAAACTAGACACCTATTTAGGAGTTAGGTGATATGAAAGTAAAAGAGTTTCGTAAACATCAGAAGAATTTAAAATAAAACTAACATAGGTTTCACGAAACATAATCGGCTAGCCTGAGGTTTCTAACCTCCAGTTATCACACCATCGTTCATACAGGTCGCGAGCATAGTAGTGATAAATCAGCGTCCATTGAGCACCCAGCGAAAATAAAACCAAATATAGTATTTAAGTGTTGTAGCGCACAGAGTTGGGGAGCTTTATAAACTAGGCTTTAAATCTCGGCCTTTTACATTAACGTGAGAGGCGAGAACTCTGAGGCAACTATGCAAAATCCAACTCATGATAAAAAAGTAGATGATAAAAAGTCTGCTGAAACACTAAAAAAAGAAGCGGCAAGCAAGCGCGCAGCTTTAGAACCTGACACGAAAAAATCATACAGAAAACCCCAGCAAAAATAATAGAGTCGTTAATTATCTAACCAGTTTTCGCAAAGCATTATTTGAGCTTAATTAAGGATTGAGTGGCATTATCGACAGGTAGATTCGATAAATATACAAGGAGCTAGATAATAGATGTTCTCTACTATTTGTGGTTCTTCACTCGTTGGTGAGGGATCATATTCTTGTTGTTTAAGGCTACTGAGAGCGCTATGTCATTAATAACAGAAGACAAAAATAATGAAAGTAATGGTCTAATTAAACGGCTAGGTAAATATCAGTTGTGGCTTCCCAATGGCAAGTATAAAACCAGCTTTGTTATTTTAGCAGTGCTGTTTTGCTTTAGTGCTTTATACACCGCTTTGTTTACTGTACCCAGTGATTCGGTGGCGGTAGTATTAAGATTTGGCAAATTTAGCACTATTTTACCATCGGGTTTACACTTTAAACTGCCTCTTGGTATCGATAGAGTTCATATTGTGCCAATCAAACGCCAACTAAAACAAGAGTTTGGCTTTTCTACTCCCGGTGCAACCGATCCTAATCAAAATGTGACTATTAATAATAATATATTCTTTACTGGCAAGCGCCGTGACGTGCAGTTACGTAATCAATTGGGCGAAACGCAAATGGTGACTGGCGATTTAAATACAGCCCTTGTTGAGTGGGTGATCCAATATCGTATTGCAAATCCTAAAAATTATTTGTTTGAAGTGCGTGATCCTGCCGGTACCTTGCGCTATGTATCAGAATCGGTGATGCGAGAAGTAGTCGGCGATCGTACCGTTGATGAAGTTATTACCATTGGTCGTCAAGAGATTGAAGTTGAAGCACTGCGTAAGATGCAAGCATTAGCGAGTAAATATGTGATGGGGATCAGCATTGACCAAGTGCAGCTAAAAAATATTAATCCACCAAAAGCCGTACAAGCATCTTTTAATGAAGTAAACCAAGCGCAACAAGAAAAAGAAAAGCTGATCAACGAAGCGCGACGTGATTACAATCGCATTATTCCATTGGCTGAAGGTGAGCGTGACCAACGTATCCGTGCGGCTGATGGCTACCGACTAAAACGTGTAAATGAAGCGCAGGGGGATGCGCTGCGCTTTAACGCCTTATTTGCTCAGTTTGAAAAAGCGCCTGAGGTGACTCGAAAGCGTATTTATTTAGAAACAATGCAAAAAGTAATGCCCACCGTTAGCGAAAAAATCATCATTGATAGCAGTGCGCTAGATGTACTGTCTTTGCTTAATCTAACACCACTTAAAGGCCAGTGAGCATGAGACATTATCTATTGTTTTTTCTTGGTATTTTATTAGCATTTATTTTAGCGGCATTAAATAACGCTTTGTATACAGTTAACGAAGTAGAGCAAGTTATTATTACTCAGTTTGGCCGTCCTGTTGGTAACCCCATCACTGATGTGGGTATCAAAATTAAAATGCCATTTATTCAACAAGTAAACTCAATTGATAAACGTGTGCTGGAATGGGAAGGCACTCCTTCTGATATGCCAACTAAAGATAAGCTTTATATTTCAGTCAGTTTGTTTGCCCGTTGGCGAGTGACCGATGCATTACAATACTTTTTACGGTTAGGTGATGAACGCAGTGCACAATCAAGGCTCGATGATATTTTTGGCAGTGAAACACGTAATGCAGTTGCTAAACATGAGCTGATTGAAATTATTCGTACCTCTAAAGACCGCCAGCCTCTTCGTGATAAGCTATTGACTGAGGCCGAAAAGGCGCAAGATATTGGAAGTTTAGTACCAATACATATTGGTCGTTTGCTGGTGGAGCAAGATATATTTAATGCAGCGGCAGAAAAAGTCAAAGTGTTTGGTATTGAGTTACTCGATATTCGTTTTAAGCGTATTAATTATAATGAGAGTGTCCGCCCGAAAATTTATGAGCGAATGATCAGCGAGCGTCGGCAAATAGCTGAACGCTTTTTATCAGAAGGTAAAGGTGAAGCGGCTAGAATTTTAGGTAATCGTGAGCGAGATTTAAATAAAATTCAGTCAGAAGCATACCGCGCAGTAGAAGAGATCCGTGGTTTAGCCGATGCAAAAGCTGCGGCGATTTATGCCGACGCTTATAATCAAAATGCACAAGCGGTTGCATTTTATGCGTTTATTCGCTCATTACAAGCATATGAGTTGGTACTCAATGACAATACGACACTGGTATTATCAACCGACAGTGAGCTATTTAAGTATTTAAAAAACACCGATACACAACCAATACCAGGCAATAATTAGTCGCAGGTCACAGTGTAAATAGGAAGGTTAGTGAGATGACAGTAAACGCCAGCAAGCTGGCGTTTTGGGGGATGTTTTGTTTAATTGGTTGCCAGCTTTTTAGCTTTGGCTACTTTTGCCCAGTAACCCGCTAGTTCGTAATGTTGATATATAGCTGTTTCAAACTCGGGAGTTATTTGCAGGTTATAATCATACTCTGGCGCATCTTTTATTACTTGGCGGTTGAGATCAACGCTGATGGTATTGTCGAGCCAGCATACTTCGCTGATCCACTCTGGTGGCACTAGCACTTTATGTCCACCCCACCAATTACTGGTATCGATGATCAGATAACGCACCGCCCACGTTGTTTCTTCTACTAATAATCCAGATACATGACCAATATCACCATCATTTGCATTCATATGATAGCCAATAACCTCTTTGCAACTTCGTAAATTTGGATCGGCTTTTTTATTATCTTCACTTTTAACATTATGGTGAGTTAGTTGTGCGCTGCGTGCACCTGCTTCTGTATGTGGGAGGTGTTGGTGGTCACGGTACAATAAATAAGGGTAAATACCGCCTCCCCAAAATCCTTCGCCTACCCAATAATAAGGGTAACCATAATAATCGAGTAAGCTGGCCTCATTTTGCCGTGACACGGGTTTATTGTTATCGATAGTTGGGCTGTTTTTAACTTGTTCTTTACTGATCAACACTGGCAGAATTTTTTCTATCCAGTTTGGTTTTTGAACCGCAATTGGTGAGATCAAAACCTGACGGCTGGATAGCCAAGAACCTGTTTCAACAACAAAATAGCGGATCACCCATGCTAAATCATCGAATAGAAAATCTTTTTCTTTACCGATCACACCATCGGTAGCAGCGATAGCGCAATTTTCTAGATCTTTCATGCTACGTAACATAGTAGTTATCCTTTTTAATGGGGTCGACAGTATAAAGTGTTGGCGTGTTTTAGAGCTGATACTGAGGTTGCCAACTAGGCGATGATTTGAATGAACCGCTTTAGTTTTAGCTTATTTGCCGCGGTTGTCTGTGCGCTGCAGTACACAGCCAAATTAGCGAGTTAATTACATGAATCTGTGGGGAAGTGCAGTAATGACCAGTATGAATCGCTGCTTTTTATTATTGACACACAGTTGTTTTGAGTTCGATAACGAACAGAACGTTAGCCTCTTAAATAATAAAGTGATGGTAGGTAGTGAAGAATACACTTTACCGCCTATGGTGATCGCTCCACTTAATACTGAGGATATCCTAATGGATAAATACTTTTCAAAAATACTATGTGTTGTTGCAATACTGATGGTTTCACAATTAACTGGTTGCTATAAATCCCCAGAAATTGCTGCGGAAAAGCCGCCAAAAAGTACGGTGGCTAACAATGTTTTAGATATCGATGTAACTACAAACGTTAAAATGGCTTTAATGGATGATCCTATTCTCAGAGCATTTAATATTGAAGTCATTACGAATAAAGGCGATGTGCGTTTAATTGGTATTGTTGATAGCCAAAGCCAAATTGACTCAGCAATGTTAATTGCCAAAGGTGCTGAAGGTACGCATGCTATTCATGATGAACTGACTGTGAAAAGGAGTTCGTTATGAAAGGATATTTAATCGTGGGAGTTATAACCGCTGTTTTTGCTGTTACAGCAGTTGCCCAAGAAGGTGAACGCGAAGGCGAACACCATATGATGATGGGCAAGATGATGCATGATAAAGAAACATCGCATATGGAACCAAAAATGCGGCAAATGTTTTCGCTAATGCAACAGATCGAAAACGAAAATAATCCACAAAAGCGTGAGCAGCTAATGGAACAACATATGAACTCAATGCGTGCAAATATGCGCATGATAAACGACCTAAATGAAAGTGGTGATGATTCAGAGTCAGAAACTGAGGGCGATGAACGTATCAATAAAATGGAAGGTCAGCTGAGAATGATGCAAGTGATGATGGATCAAATGATGGAACACAGCAGCTACAGTGAAATGAAAATGTTACAAAAACATAGAGATAAGTAACTAGGGCGTGTTGACCTTTTGTGATTAATTTTGCAGCAGTGTGTTTGGTATTTAGGCAAGGCAGAGCCTATGTAGTGTGGTTGTTCCCCATAAATAGGCGATAACGCAGCATCAATGCCAAACACGCG
>NZ_JACJEI010000047.1:0-22854 GCF_014163985.1 Pseudoalteromonas sp. SR41-4
TTCTAGGTTCTAGGTTCTAGGTTCTACAAAGTTTATATAGCTCGATTCTAGTCAAGCTATTCCTAGTGCCTATATCTTCCTAGCCCCTCAATTAACTTCAATACCCGACTGTTTTAGTCAAGTACTGTGTTCATTGTAATTACCTGAGTAATTTAGTCAAGTATTAGTCTTATAACTTTCGCTTATTTAGTAGACTTATTTATTGAGGTTAAAATACCGCGCAAGATATTTAGCTCTGCATCTTCTGGGCGTGCACGGTTAAATAAACGACGTAGCTTAGTCATTACCATGCCCGGATGCTGCTTAATAATAAAGCCTGTTTCCAGTAAGGTTTGTTCTAAGTGTTCGTAAAATAACTCGGTTTGTTTTGAGCTTGGATACACAGCATCATCTACTGGCGTGGCTTTTGGTTGTTGATTTAAAAACGCCATACGCGTTTCGTAACATAAGGTCTGCACAGCCATTGCTAAATTAAGCGAGCTATATTCAGGATTAGCCGGAATACACACATGATAGTTGCACAGTTGCAGTTCTTCATTACTTAAACCACTGTTTTCGCGGCCAAAAACTAATGCTACAGGACCAGTAACAGCTTCGGCAACTAGCTTCTCACCACATTCACGTGGTTCCACCATAGGCCACGATAAAGTACGTGAACGGGCGCTAGTACCAATAGTTAGGGCACAACCTGCAATCGCTTCAGCAACTGTGTCAACTATCACCGCATTACCTAGCACATCAGTTGCACCGGCCGCTAATGCGCTGGCGTGGCTATCAACTTCACACGCTGGATCAACTAAATACAGTTTTGATAAGCCCATGGTTTTCATCGCGCGCGCCGCTGAGCCGATGTTACCTGAATGCGAGGTGTTTACTAAAACAATGCGGATGTCATCTAAGATCATTACTGTTTAACTCATACCAAAAAATTGCGCGAATTATAACATAGAGAAAAGCTGTAAGCAGCAAAGATTCTAGGTTCTAGGTTCTAGGTAATAAATATGGGAAGTTTGATGTATCAACGATCAATGCTGGCTTTTGTCTTGTAATTTTTACCTTGCAACTCAACCCAGTACAAAAAACACTCAAAACTTTTTGGGGTTTATTGTTTACTTTGTGTCAAAAATCGCTAGAATACGCCGGCTGAAATATATAGAAATATATACACGTTCTTTTACAACCCAAAGGTAATACCATGCATCCAATGTTAAACATTGCGGTTCGCGCTGCGCGTAACGCAGGCAAAATTTTACTTCGCGCTGGCGAAGATTTATCAAAAGTTGAAGTGCAACAAAAAGGCACTAATGATTTAGTAACGAATATTGATAAAGAAGCCGAAGCCGTAATTCGCGACACTATTTTACAATCTTACCCTACTCACTCTATTGTTGGTGAAGAGCTAGGTGAGCACGTAGGCAAAGATGCAGATTACCAATGGATTGTTGATCCTATTGATGGCACTACAAACTTCATCAAAGGCATCCCTCATTACGCGGTTTCTATCGCACTTAAAGTTAAAGGTCGTCTAGACCAAGCTGTTATCTACGATCCAATTCGTGGCGAGCTTTTCACCGCTTCTCGTGGTCAAGGCGCACAGCTAAATAGCAAACGTCTTCGTGTAAGTAAAACTACCGTTCTTTCTGGTACTGTTCTTGCCACTGGTTTCCCATTCAAAAACAAACACCATATGGATGCGTATACTGAAGCATTCAAAGCATTGTTTGTTCACACTGCTGATATTCGCCGTGCCGGTTGTTCTGCACTAGACATGGCATACGTGGCAGCTGGCCGTGTTGATGGTTTCTTTGAAATTGGTTTAAAACCATGGAACTCAGCTGCAGGTGAACTAATGGTTAAAGAAGCTGGCGGTATGGTTGTAGATTTTGCCGGTGGTAATAATTACGCTCACAGCGGTAATATTATCTGTGGCGCACCGAAATTAACACAAGCGATGATCCGTGAAATTCGCCCAGTGTTAACTGAAGCGTTACTTCGCTAATAGCGAGTTATACTCAGATCGATACTAAAAGGAGCCTAGGCTCCTTTTTTAATGATTAAAATAAGGGTTCTCTAATTTGATCTCAACAGTATTTTGCGGATCAAATGGCAAGGCCTTTAAATCATCGCCAAAATACTGATTAAATAGCTCATCAAAACTACCGTTCTTTTGCATAATAGCTAAGCCATCGCTGAGCGTTTTTGCCAGTTCTGGCCTGTGTTTTGCAACAAAATAATAAAATGCACTCGGGTAGCTAATATATAAATTTGGCACAATAACCAGCGCTTGCTTATTAACTTCTTTTAACTCTGAGCTTACTTCTATGAAGGAGCGAGGAAAGTAATCAACTCGTCCGGTCAAAACGATATTAAACATCGCTTGATAATTTGCAAACGGTCGCACCGATAAATCATTGTATGCCAATATTTTGGTATCCGGCCAGTCATGCCCTTGAATTGCAGTAAACCCTTTTAGTTGCTCTTTGCTCTTGATATCAGCAAAGCGATTAAGAAACAACTGCCTAGTTACTAAGGCTCGCTTACCAATATAACCTTTAAATAACGGCACTTTTATCGGTATTGCTAAGGTTTCGCGTTCGGGGCTGGTCATACTCCAATATAGGTCAACGCTATTATCGGCAAGGGCTATGAGCGCGCGCTGCTGGTGAGGATGTACCACGACAGATTCTAACTGGGCTGAATAATTAGCAGCATCAAGCGCACGTTGCAGTAACTCTTTTAAGTATGCATCTCGTTTATATAATGTTCGAGGTTCTTGAGCGATTGTGATCGTTTCTTTTGCTGCAGTTTTAGCACTGCATACAGTACTAACAATAAGTACCGAGAGCGAGATGAGTGAAAAGAAATACCTAGTCATATTTATTATTTTCTAGTGTTTTAGTAAAGCTACACGCTGAGCAATAAATACTCAAGAAAAACAGCCCTACTTAACGTTATTTTATATGACTTGTTTCTCAGGAGTTAAACGTACAACCGCCAAAGCAGGGCCACGTCGTTTACATAAAAATAGATAGCTGTGGCGATAACGTTTTGCTTCTTTTTTAGCATCTGTTGCCAATGCAGCAATTTGATGACTGTTAGTACACTGCTCTAGATCGGGTTCAACAACGCCAATCGATAAAGTAAGTAAAGGTACAAATTGCTTTTCACCTTCACGATTAGTTGCCCAATAACCACCACTGGCAATATGCTCTGGCGTAAAGAATGCACGAGATTTCAGCTCAAACTCAGTTATTATGTTGTTACATACTGTAGCCGCATCATCACCATCAAAGACCACCATAAAATCATCGCCACCAATATGACCAACAAAACTGGGCACATTACTACAAGCTTGGGTGGTGACATCGGCCAATAATTTGATAACACTATCACCACTGGCGTAACCATATAAATCGTTGAACTGCTTAAAGTGGTTTAAATCAATATAGGCTAATGCAAAGCTGTGTTTGGCTCTTAATCTATGCTCAATTGCTTCGTTAATTGCAACATTCCCCGGCAGCATAGTAAGTGGATTAGCATGCTGAGCATGACGAATTTTCTCTTCCGTAATATGTTTTAAAATATCCCGCAGTGGCGCGAGCCCTAAGTACTGCTCAGTGCGAGTGATCACAATATGACGGCGAATATCAAAATCATTTTCGGTAATTTGCTGACTAACAGTATCAAGCAGCTGATTTTCATCAACTACCAAGGGTTGCTTGTGCATTAGTGCCGTAACCGGTTGTTTGTCGTATAAAGCATGGCCATAAGGAGCCGCAAATACTTCTGTCAGTTGATCTTTGTGTAATAAGCCTATCGGCTGCAAGCTTTCATTGACAACCGCAAGACTGATAATCGATTTATCTTTTTCAAAAATATTATGCGCATCTTTACAACGAGTATGACTGTCTATTGGGGCTTGTTCGATTGCTAACCAACCTATCGCCATTGATTGCTCAAACTGATTGTTAAGTGGGGTAAAACTTAATTGCTGTAATTGAGCTGAGTCAAACGCTAAGCTAGGTTTTAAACTTGGTCGTTCCAGCAAAAAGCCTTGCGCATTCACAATGCCTAGCCCTTCAAGTAAACTGAGTTCTTCAACCCGCTCTATGCCCTCTGCTATCACCGCTGTTTTGGTAACTTTCGCTAACTCTATAATTGATTTTAAAAATTCTTTTTTAACCACGCTTTCATCGCAATGGTCAATAAAATAACGGTCAATCTTCACATAGTCAGGACATAATTCTGACCATTGCTTTAACCCTGAGTAGCCTGCACCTAAATCATCGATGGCAATCGAAAAACCGAGCTGGCGATAATGGGCAATTGTTTTTAGCAATAAAAAACCATCATCAACCTTTTCTTGTTCGGTAACTTCAATCACCACTCTATTAGCGGCCAAGCCAAACTGCTTAATTAGGTGTAATGTTTCGCCTTTCGGATGGCAGGGATCAAGTAACGTTTTAGGACTTACATTTAAGAATAATTTGCCTTGTAGTTTTAACCTTACAAAATTTTCGATCGCTTTTGAACGGCATAACAACTCAAGCTCTGAGATTTTATCGTGCACAATTGCAGCACTAAAAAGCGCATTTGGCATCTCTAGATCGCAATTTTTAGGGCCTCGACTTAATGCTTCGTAACCTAAAATTTGCTGCCCTGCAATATCAAAGATGGGTTGAAACAGTGTCGTTATTTCACTGTTTTTTAAGATATTTTCTAATATAGCTAGCCGAGCACTCACTTATCATCAACCCATTACTTCATTAAGAGAGTGCTAAAGTAGCAAGCTGGTATGACAATTTTATGTCAGTACCCGTTAACACTCCGGCATTTTGTTATTTATTTAATGCTTGTTCAACCTGATCAAAATGAGCTATCACCTCAATAATCTCAAGTTCAGCATATTCATAAGCTTGTGGGTCAACAAATCCTAAACGAGCAACCGCCTGTACAGTCGCAGGATGAACCAATAAATCCTTACCATGATAACATATGGGATCGTCAAACTTAGGTAGCTTACCATCGCTATGATAACCACTTTCAATTTCTTCTAGGGGCAATGAAGGGAGCAAATCAGCAACAGCAATAAGCGCATTTATGTATTCAGCACATTGTGGATAATCAACTATCAAGTCATTGAGGATAGTCTGCGATAGCGCGACTAAATCAGCAGATTGAGTTTCTAAATTAGCTGCGTCTTTTTGCACTCTAATACTGCGAAGTAAGTTATTAGCTTGATGCTGATAATGTTCAAGTGTTGTTAATTGATAAGGTTGTACTGCAGCCTTTGATTGCTGAGGTTTAACGTTGTCATCACATCCGCTAACAATAATTAGACTACTAGCGACTACAAGTTGCTTTAACATTAGTTGGTTACATCAATACTTAATCAATAATTACTATTATAGGAAATATTACGTTCCATAAATAGCAATTATTAACAGCGACCTATTTAAAGCTACGCGGCATAAAACCCCGCCGACAAATATGCAAATACAAGGGGCTTGCCCCTTACGTAGGCCTTTTATTCTTTCAGCTTCTCTCTGGCTTGATACTCTAAAGCTACAAATACTATTAGACTATTCACCACCACCATCGGGGCACTTCTAACCTCCTTGGCTTTTTCAAGTACATTGTTAATTTTCAAAAACTGAGTTCGCTTACCCTATTTGTCATCTTTGTGACTAGACCTAAATTTCGCTGCGGCTCGGTTAATGGCTTTTCTGAATGATACTCTTGGCATCAAGATAAGATCACTGTTTTGCGTGCCAAAGGTATAGTCATAAGGAAAATGTTTACGCTCTATATTTGGCCCAAATTTGCCCGTGGCAAATATACCCTGATGACAACTAATACAATTACTGGTGGAATCGGGCCCTTCAATAAAAGGGTTAGAATTCCAAGTGATTACCTCTTTTTTATTGCGATAGTTTAAAAATAATTTTTTACTGCCAGTAAACAGCGGGAGGTTATTCATTCCATTTCCTGGGGAGGGATCCATTTCCAGTTCATTGACCGACACTAACATAATATAGTTGCTGTAGACATCACTGATACTGTCCGGTCTGTCACTACCAAAGCCTATATCTGGTTCGGGTTGCCAAATAAATGAGATCCATATCCAATCTTTAAGCTCTTTAGTAACAATGTGAAAACCTTTTAGGACAAAGGTTCTATCACCATCACTCATGGTAAAAGCGTTAGTTTTATCTAGGCAATACTCTCCTCTTTCAACCCATGCACCGCTATTAGCGATAACCTGATGTACACCGCTGGGGCTCAAATCTTTAACATTACTTTTATAGCAAAGGCCATTGGCACTTTGAGATTTAACTTCGCCCCAGGCTAATTTCATCATTATGGAGGTTGCCGGAAATTCCACCATACAATTGGAATGAGATGCTTTGTCCGCTAGCGGTGTGTCCATTAATTTTACCGTCACCGCTTGACATGCAGCAATACTACGAAAGTGTTGCAATATGTGAAGCACATAATCAGAGTTGTAAACTGCAGGAGAAAATAGTTGGAACCCCCCTGTCAATGGTGCCGGATCAATATTGGGCGATTTAGGTCTTTGAATACTCGACAATAACTTCTGGGCTGCACTTTCTGTAAGCCCCGAACCCGTAAACGCTGAATTTGAATCTATTGTGTCTAAAAGATACTCAATGTCATCACGGGAAAACCAGGTTTGCCACAGTGAAGTAAGGTTATTTTCCACAATAAAACCAAATCCGGTTTGTTGTTTGGCAGGCGCTAAAACTTCAGCTGAAATTTGCCAAGCGATCTTCCTCCGAAGAGAAAAGTCTGCTGCAAGCTCTATAGAGTCAAGCTCACCTACACCAATATAGGGCTCAGGTTTAACGTGAGACCAACTCTCCACAGGTTTGGTTATCATGGCGGCAGAGATGTCTAAACTCATCCCGATTAGAAAAGAGGCTATCATCAGGTTCTGTTGGATAGACTTAGACACTCTGCTTTCTCCAATCTTAACTAGCACTTTTAAGTTCAATTTTTTGCTTTAGCGACAAGCCCCAATTAAATCTGGCATCCATGTGAAGTGCTTGATCTACATACTGACTAGCCTCTTTAAAGTGATTGAAGAACAGGTGACAATTAGAAAGCCAATAAAGAGCATCAAGGTGCCCCCATGATGGTATTTGTTCTGTTACTGGCAGCGCAGTTTCGAATAACTCCACAGATTTAGTCAGTAGCGTAAGCGCTTTTTTCTTACTCCCACCAACTAGCCTAGGTTTGTTCATAAAGGACAAACCTTGCAATAGGTAAGTACGGGGGTTGTTAGGATTTATTTCAAGCGCAATCTTGAAGGATTTATCCGATGTCATCCCTGCTCTCGCCTTCGCTATAGGCTCAGAAGTTGCAGCCGCCAAGTGACCACTACAACAGGCAAGCAGATTATAGAATTCATCGCTATTGTCTTCTATACCATGAGCATCTTTCAACAAGGTTATGGCCTGTTGTGAATGTGTTTTGCTGTCTCCTCCCAATTGACTCAATGTCAATAACACAAATGCGCCATAATAGATCTGCCAGTGCTTTAATTGTTCTGGCATTTGCTCTTCAACAAAGGCTGTAAAGAACTGTTTTAATCCATCGGCATCATGTTGCATTTTTAGCTGCCAGATTTGCGCTTCAATGTCTAAAAAGCGATGCATTTGTTGATTCATTATTATTTCCTTACTTGAATTAACCTTTTCTAATACCGTTAACGATTGAGCGCTTTAGTGAAATAAAAGTCGGGGGTAGTCCGCTAACCAACGCCATAGCTATAGAAGTCAGAACAGCGATGAAGGCACTTTGCCAGGTAATGCTAAATGGAAAAACCACTTCACTTAGGCTGAGATGATTCAAAATCACGGCTTTGGTTTGGGTAAATATGCCCAATGTCACCAATATTCCCACTACCGCACCAGCTATATTGATCAGTATGGTGACACTGTAAATACTGGACGCCAGACTTGCCGAAGAAAAGCCTATTGCTCTTAGTAACGCGGTTTCTCTCTGGCGCGCTTCAATCATGGTATGCATGCTCTGCAATGACGAAAAACCTGTGGCTAGAATTAAAATTATAATGCTGGGAATGGCGATAATGTCTACAAACTGAGTCATTTCATCAATTTGGCCTGCGTAGTACTGTCGCTGCGTTTTAGCAACTAAACTGATTCTGTTGTTCTCCTGATTGAGCATATTCATTATCGCCTGAGCGCTTTCAGCATCTTCAAATCCAATTCGAATAGATTGAAAAATAGCCCCCCGGTTGTAAGCATCCTGTAGTAAGCTAACGTCCCCCCAAATCTCGGACTCTGCAACAGTTTCAGTTGTTGAGAAAACGCCCACTATAATCCATTCTAATGAACCCAAAGTGATTTTTTGATTCAGTCCCAACCAGGGAAATCGCGAAATCAGCTTGTTGCCAACCATGAGTTCACGTCTGCCTGATTCAAACATTCTGCCGCTTTGTATACTGAAGTGACTTCTCAGTTTCAGTGAATCATCACCTACACCTCTAACAGCAATCACTTGGGCTTCGCGCTTGGTGGCGTCACCGACTCGAATATTAGTAAAAAGCTCCGGAGCGATAACTGGGTTACTGGAATTCGCGTAGATGAGTGTCTTTAGCTGTTCAATTTGTTGAAAATTAAAGGAACTGATCACTTCGCTTTCTGAACCATTGCCCAGTAATATCAATTGTTTATCCGATCCCGCTGTTTGAATCATCTCAGATAACCCCACGCGAAGTGACAAAAACACCAAAATGATTAAAGTCAAACTGGCGGAACAAATTAGAATAGAAGCAACCTCGTAACGCCTTTTGGCTGAACTCTTAATGTCTAATCGTAAACAATTTAAAAACAGATTCATGCTAAATCGCCGATTTTAAGTTAGCTGACAAGTCTTCCTTCAGCAATTTTAGCAAAGGAAGAGTTGCGCCTGTTGCACCAAGAGAAATAGCGATGGCGGTAATTTGAACTATGTCCCAAAACCTGAGCTCAATATCAGAGAATGGACCATCCACAAGTATTTGTCCCAGTATCCAGGAGCTTACAAAAGTAATGCAAGTAGCAATCAGCATTGCCAACACAACAACCAAAATATTCTCGATCACTAACAATGAACTAATCTTTCTTTTTGAGTAACCCACTGCACTAAAGAGTGCCAACTCTCTTTTTCGCTCCACCAGCGATTGAGCCATAGAGCTAGATGTGAGTAAAAACACTACCAGAACGGCAATGGCTAATACGAGTTTTGTCATTAGTGCTAAATCGCCTAACTGCCTACGAAATGATTCAGCGAAAGCGCTTTCTTTTGATGTAAAAGTCGGGCTTTTGCTATTTTCAAACAGGTTGTCTAACTGGGTGATAGTATTGTTGACGTCATATTCAGGACGAATCCGGGATACAAAAAAACTAGTCATACCTCTACCAAACAAACGATTCCGTTCCAAATAAGTATGTTTAATTAACATGGACTCCTCTTCAGTACCGTCCTCGGCATAAAAAATCCCAGCGATGGTAAAGGGCCAATCACTGCTGAAATTCTTTTGGGTCCAAATGCTAGTAGTGAGTATGATTTTGTCACCTGTTTTCCAATCAAAACGCTCAGCAAGTACCGGTGTGACTAAAACAGCTGTTGGGTCTTCCTTCCACAAGGGCAAACTAGTATCTGGAACTTGAATTCCGTCAAACACTGCAAAATAATTGTCTTCTTCAATAGCGTATTGAGAAAAGGTCTGGTCAGGTTTGAGAAAGTAACCGCCAAACCAAGTGACGAAAGTGACATCGTTTACCTGTGGCATTTTTCTAACCCGTTCGATGGCAGGTTGCATTAACGGCTGGGTAATTGACTGCCGGTTTATAGTAACTATGCGACGTTTATCGTCTAATTCAAATTCGACGTCATAAGCATTATCGATGCCAACAATCAAACTAAAACCAAAAAATGCCAAACACATAGGTATAATAGTCAGTACAAGCCGTACCGGCTTACGTAACATATTCCTCACTATTATCTGCAACAAACCCACACTAGCGCTCCTTATCTGAAAATGGGGAGATCTCTGAAGAAACAATGGCTTGAGTTAGCTTTCCTTTGTACAACTCTATGCGTCGGTCAGTTGCTTCTGCCGCTATCATATCGTGTGTCACCATAATGATCGTTTTCTTAAACTCTGTTTTTAATGTGTTGAGTAAGTTCAGAATTGATTTGGCAGACTCTCTATCCAGATCACCGGTAGGTTCATCGCACAACATTAACTTTGGCGAACTGACAAAAGCTCTTGCAATCGCGACTCTTTGTTCCTGTCCACCAGATAATTCGTTGGGATAGTGTGAGGCTCTATCGGCTAGTCCCACAAGTTCCAGTGCTGCACTGACTCGTTCTCGTCTCTTTTTCGATGATAGACTGGTTAGGAGTAGTGGCAATTCCACATTTTGTGCAGCGCTTAAATAAGGCAGTAAATTACTAAACTGAAAAACAAAACCTATATTTTGCGCTCTCCAAAACGCAGATTCTGCATCGCAACCTTTGGTTTGTACCTGGCCTTCAATGAGTATTTGACCTGCATCCTGATTGTCCAACCCGCCGATAATATTCAGCAGTGTAGTTTTTCCTGAGCCCGAAGGGCCAGTTAAAGCAATAAACTCCCCCTGCTCGACATTCAGGTTAATTTGATCCAAGGCGATAATGCGTGTGTCGCCTTTTCGATATCCTTTTGACAATTTTTTTATTTGTAAAAACATAATATTATCGCTTAATCATGATGTCTTGACCATCTGTTAGAGGTGAAGCAGACCATGAGATAACCGTTAATCTTTGCGGCAAATCTGTTAGCAGATAATCGTCATTTGCCTTTTGTCTTGCATCAACTAGCCTCCGTCTTGCAACACCGTTTACCTCAACAAATACATAGGTTTTTCCATCTAGAATATGCACCGCTGAATTAGGAATCAGAATAGCTTTAGGTGCGTCATTTAAATGGTCTGGTTTTTTAGTAAACACCCCTGTTACCGTTGCGCCTGGATTGATTGTGGGCACTTGCTCAACAGGTTCTGTTATGACTATAACAGTGCCTGTTTGACTGTCAGTAATTGGAGCGATTTGTTTAATTTTGGCTTCAACTAGCAAATCGGGTTGAGAGGTAAAACTGACACTAATACTGTCGCTGTTTACCACTTGTGGAAGAAAGCGTTCATTAACATCGAAATGAAATTCCAAAGAAGACAAATCTGTGATGGTGCATATGCCACTTCGGGTAAAAGTGCCCCCGGCAGATGCAGGAGAAATAATTTCGCCGACGTTAGCGCTCATAGCGGTCACTATACCATTAAACGGCGAGCGTATAATTAGGTCATCGAGGTACAGCTGAGTCTGCAGAATTCCATTTTTTAACTCATCAATGGATTGCTCTAACTGGATGGCTGCTATTTTCTTGATAATGACCTGACTGATTACTTGTTCGTAGGCTTCGTCACTAATGAGCTGCTCTTCTAATAGTCGCTTGGCTCTATCACTGGAAGCTTGTGCTAAAGCTAAATCTTCCAGCCTAACCTCTCTAAGAGATAACTGAGATTTCAAGTTCGTTTCAAAGGTATTTAGCTCTATCTTTGCTTGCCTGTCGTCTAAAGTGGCGACAGCTTGACCCGCTTGCACCAAATCCCCAAGCCCTACGGAAATACCGGTCACTCTACCCGTTACATTGGCTGACACTGTGGTGCTCTCTGGTGCAACAACAAAACCAGATACCTCTAATTGGGCATCTAGAGCCAAGCCGAAAGAGCTAGTGTTCTGTGGAGTGCCAATTACGCTGACCTCAGTTGGTTTACCTGTGGATAAGATCTGAACTGCAATATAGCCAGCCCCTAGTATTAATAAAGCAAAAATTGAATAATAGATCGGTTTGAGATTACTTGGTTTGTGCAACGGAGCTGTGTCGCCAAATTCAAGTTTGTGCAGAATGGACAACATATCCTCACAGGCCTCTTTGCCTACGTCCTTTTGTTGATTATTTTGCATTTGGCTCATAAAAATTTTTCTTGATTGAGGTTTCTAATGCCAGCGGCACAACCCAATCCGCCAAGACCGATTAAAATAGCTGCCGGCAAAAGAGCTTCTGCTATTGAATAATCACGCCAAATTGCCCCTTCCATCAGCAAAATAGACCATTTCCCAGGACTTATGTTACTGAGATAAGACAGCCATTCAGGCATTAAAAATTGGGGCATCATACCACCCCCTAACATGGCAAATATGACCATAATCGACCAGGCTGCGCCTGCTACCGATTCAGGGTTAGATCCAATACTGCCAATGGCTAACATAAGTCCGGCAAAACAAAATGCCGAACACAAAATGGCGAAACTCAGCATAGCGAAAGATTGAATATTGAGTTGAAACGCAATTTTTCCGAATACGATTAAAATTACACAGGAAACAAAAATAGTGAACATACAAGATAGAATCTTGGAGGACAAAATAACCCACATGGGAGTAGGGGAGACTTTTAATCGCAAAATGGTTTGTTGCAATCTTTCTGTGGCGAGGCTGGAGCTCATAATGGCTACACAGGCTAATATGGACCAAAGTGAAGCTTGTGGTACTGTAATACTGAAAGCACTCACGGGTAGATCGCTTTCAACGACATAATCTTCATGAGTGATTTTCAGGGGCTCTAGGCTTTGACTGGCCATATCCGAATTACCACTTCCTTGTCTTTCCTGCACTAACTCCATCGCGGTAGGCATCGTGATGCCGGTTATCATGCCAGAAATCATCTTGCGCTTGGGATCCGATACTATGCGGATTTCGGAAGGAGAGGTAATAAAAGGAAACTGTTGTAATCCAGCGCCAAAACCTGGCTCCAAAATCAAATAAGCAATGACGTCCCCCAAACGCGTGGCATTTTGTGCCTCTTCCAACGAGCTTTGAATTATTTCCAGCTCTTCTCGTTTTGATAATCTACCTACATAGGCGGTGCTTATTTTTGTCTTATCATTGTCCACCAAGGCTATGGCTAGTTTATTGGTTTCCTCACTGACACTGTTAATGGCCCCAAAGATGGTCGCGATCAAAAGAGGTAACAACAAAATCATGACTAAGTTGGATGCATCACGGACAATTAACATGCAATCTTTTTTGATTAAATAGATGATTTCACGCACTGAGTTTTTCTCCGTTCAGCAAATTTGTCAACACGTCTTGCAGGCTGGGCGGAATAACCTTGAGATTAAAAATGCTGGAGTGAGAATTAAATAATTGATGCACAGCTTTCGCTGGTTCTCTGCTAGAAAGAACCACAGGTTGCCCCTGCTCACTCTGCTGATAAGAGATTTGACTATCGCCGCCATACTGAGCAATAAGATCCAGTGTGGAAGCACAAGCCAAAGCTCGGCCCTCGTGTAGTATTAGGACCTCGTCACAGACCTGATCCGCCTCCTCGATATAATGCGTGGTATACAATACAGTTTTGCCTGAATTTTTCAGATCTAGAACAACGTCTAATATGTGTTGCCGACTTTGAATATCTACACCTGCAGTAGGTTCATCCAGTAACAATAGTTCAGCGTTACTCAGCAGTGCCACCGCCATATTTGCTCTACGTTTAATTCCTTCAGAACAAGACTTCACCTTGCGATGGATAAAGGTATGCAGTCCCATTTTTTCCGAGGCGTAATTTACTTTGTGCTCAAGTTCACTTCCCTTTAAGCCCTGCAGAGTCGCGAAGAAAGTCAGATTCTCCATAATAGACAAACTGCTGTACAAAGCAATTCTTTGAGGCGCCAAACCTATTTTTGAACGAGTGTTTTGGTCGTACGGAGGAAGCGAATTGAATAACTCCACTTCTCCTTCGTCTGATGAAAGAAGCCCCACTAACAAATTGACTATGGTGGTTTTTCCAGCCCCGTTTCTGCCCAAAATTCCCAGAACTTTGCCAGCACTAACTGAAAAACTGACATCTTTGAGAGCGAGGTTGGAGTCATAAGACTTGTGGATATTTTTGAAATTGAGTATTTTTGACATATCAGCCTTATTGCTCCTCGTTCACATTGATTAAAGTGTTGACTTGATTTGCACTGTGCCAATAGACTGCAAAATTAAAGGCGCAATGGGCGATAATGGCAGGCAGTAATGATTGGGAACTCAAAGTCATTAACAACCAAATAAAGCCATATACTGATTTAAAAATAACATGTATCCAGCCAAAAAATATGTGATGAACCCCAAATGCTAGTGAGCTAATGACGAGCGCCCATGAGAGAGAGAACGACCACTCTTGAAACATGGCTAATGGCAAGTAGGCTCGCCATATAACCTCTTCCATCAACACAATTGAGACCACAACAGGAACAAACCATTTCTTTTGCCAATAGGACACCACTGACGTACGGGATTGCGCTTGTTGTTTGGTTTTTAGAGATATCATCCAAGCTTCTAGTTTAAATAGTAATAGACCTGAAATAGTGGACAGTAAAATAATTGCTGTAAACACTAGCCAGTGCTCAGACCCCAAGGGCAATGCGAACAACAGCACAACTTCGGAGTGGGAAGTGCCCCAGAACACAGCGATAAACAGAAGACCTAGGGTGGCAGAGTACATTAGCAAGCTGTTTCGGTTGAAAAAATCATAGCTATCAATGCGCCATCTGGAAAGGAGTCGAGCCGATATTGCAAATACAGCAGCCAAAATCAGAACAAAACTTAGCACCAAATAAAGCATCATAACCATCTCCTATTAAAGTGAGGTGAAATCCGATATCGGTTTACCAATTGGCATAATTAGAGAGACAAATTGACGGTCTCCATCAATGCCCATAAGTTGATTCATTTCATTGTCCAGAAAACCGAACACCATGCACGATCCGAGGTCAATAGAGGTTGCCGCCAAGTGCAAGCTTTGCCCTAATACACCAGCATCCATATGGGTTAAACGATAAGCTCTGTCCTCATATTTCCATTGCACTCTATCTAAATCACTAACTAATACAAAGATACCTGCACAGCGAGCAATCCAGTCCTGGAATGAAGTAATTTCAAATATGCGACCCCTTACTTCACCTTCACTCACCAATTCCAACGCATGCTTGTCAGCTCTGTATTTATATATGCCGCGGGACAGAGATTCCGTATTCAGCGAAATATAGTACAGCTGAATAGAGAGTAAGCCTCCCCCTGTTGGAGCAAGAGGTGCATGAGGAATAACCTGAGATGAAGTGATTTTGAATCTATCTCTGGCACTCACTGTGGATGTACACAAGCTAGATATTTCTGCCAATGATACTTCTTCATCAGTATAATCTCGCACTGATTTCCTTCGGCGCATCAGTTGCTCAAACTTTTCCGTGGGTTGTATACATGGCTCAGGGAGTTTGATAAAAGTATTGTTGTCATTTCCCTCATTGATCGCAGGCCTATCTGAGAATAAAATGTTATTCATGACCTGCTTACCGACACCCACATCCAGTTTTAATCCATCATGAGCCAGAGCGAGAGGGTTAATCGCTAAACCTTCTTCTTGCCTAGCCAATGCGCGCTTAACATAAACTTCAATGGCCGCTCGATTTGCCGCTTCCAGTTGTTCCAAAAGAGGTGTAACCGTATCTCGATTCGAAAAAGGACCGCTTTGATTAGATTGCTCTGCCATTGGTGTAGAAGATGACACTTCCTGCCCTATGGTTTGTTCATTATTATCCATGACTGTGTACTCCACTCTTTTCGTTTGTAACGCCGAGAATGCATTGAATAGACTGTTCGATTCCGTCCAGATCTAAAAATCGATCCACTTCGTTATCATAGAAGTAATCCAGTTGCGTCATTTGCCCATTTTGTATATCTTCTTCGTAGAAGCCCAGAATATAACCCAGATCTAACAGCATTTTGCGATAGCCTTTAGCCCCAAACATCATCATATATCTCCAAGGGCAACCAACAAGAAACACCAGTGAGTCTTGATTGGATACCGAATCTACATTAGGTCCGTAAAATGACTGGTTCAATTTTTTCAGCTTTGCTGCGTCGTAATTTCTGTCTTTAACCAGAATTTGTTTGTTGGGCAGGATCTTGCGCAACTTGTCCCCAGTGAGTACATAAGCATCTATGGCGTAGAAGCGCTTGGGGGAAAATTGTCCCAGTGAATGCAAACACTCGGGAACCTCTTTACACCATTCAAATGCCGGCAGGATTGGACTGATATTCATATCACTTACAGTGTCGGGGCTATAGTTGTAGGAAGTATCCATGTAATGCTGAATAATTTGATCTATGCTCTCTTGATTTTCAGCGATTCGCCTCGTGGTATGGCGGGATACTTTCGAGTTTTCGTGGAAGAATTCCGCAGGGTTAATGGAAAGCTCACCGAAGCGACATTGAAACTCTCTATATACTTCTGGCAGCAAGTCAATGCTGTTAATCGGCGGCATAAAAGTGCCTTCAGCCGTGGTTTTCTGATCTAGAAAATAATCGGCAGGATCGATAAATGGCATAACTGGACTCCTACAAGAACACGTTTCTAAATGGACGGAATGGAGCACAAGCCGGGCAGCGTGGGATACGTTTAATATCTTCATAATCTACAGACATGCGTTCGAAGTCAGTCCGTATGGCGCGACTCACCAAGTAGCTTCTCCCAGTTGTAAGGTAGGTCAGCAGTCCTGCGGTAAACTGTCCTGATACCACATCAACATAGGGAGGGGGGGCTATTCCCAAATCAGGTTGTCCCATAGCGCTGACGGCATCGTAATAAGTGATGACATCACGCTTTAAGGTGCCCGCTGCGGCAATACCCTGAATATCAAACTCGTTAAAACAGCCTGTTTCTCCAGGAACGAAAATGGGCCCAGCGACACCTTCAGAGCCATCAAATATAGTCATAGCCCAAGGCTTATCAGCTTCCAGAGCCTGCTCATTGACAGAGTGCAAAATAGACTGCATATATTCATCTAATGCGGCAACCACAAAGTCACACTCTTCGAAAACCTTGGCGATGTTTTCCTTAGAAAAACTATCTTCGGTAATAGTAGAAATACATTTTAAATCATAGTGTTGAAAAGATTCAGCTAAACAATCAGCAATCGGAGCCTGTTCTTGTATGTATCTGGGCTCAATACCAAGGAAGCGATGAACTGTATTGGTATTTTTGATTTTAGCATCATCTGCTAGTAGTAAATGCTTAATACCGCTTTGTACGAGTTGCCTGGCAATGCGACTTCCCGACTGACCGCAACCAATGACTCCTATGCGTTTATCCGCCAATGGAGTTTCGGCATCTTGAATAACTCGGTAGTAGACATCAACCAAATCGTGGTCAGCTTCCACCAGTATTTTTTCTTCGATTAATTGTTCAATTAGTTGCAGGGCGTCTTCTTGTTCTTCGTATTTAACGATCTCTTTTTCTCTTAAATCCTGAAGATTCGTTTGGCTATTCATATGGTTAATAACACGACCTAATAAACCAGTGCGCCCTTTATCCGTCCAATTTTTGGAAAAGAAAGAGCGAGCACTGTGTTTAACCAATATTTCATTCTCGGTGACTTTTATCACTCGAAGATGCGGGTTAATTTGATACTTTTCGTTTTTAAGTGCCATTTATAATTACCTTATATTTATGGTCGACATAGATTCTTTTAAAAATGCCAACCCTCATAAAAGAGCCGGCATTAATTAACTCAGCTTACAGGGCTTTGACTTGATCGCCGCCGTTACAGCAACAGCAGCAACAGCACCAGCAGTTACAACCGCCTGGAGCAAACGCTAATCCAGACTCATATCTGTGATCGAAAGCTGATGATTTTGAAAGTTTCATTTGTCTTCCTCATATTTAAATTTAAAAGTTAACCTCACGGTTATTCCGTGTGTTTTCCTACTAACGCTGCAAGTTGTAATGCAACAAGCACCCATTACCGCTAACCCGGTTTTAAATTACAAGTAACCCAGTTTCTATGGATATGGTTGTGGTGATTTAGTCAGGTCTTCAAAAGTTAACTTTCTGTCTTTCCAATTTAATTTTTGTGGTAATTCGAAATAACGGTCAACTCCATATGAAGGCATTGAATGTAAATATGGAGGTGTAAGTTTGGTACAAAAAACTTTCGTCAAACGGACTGTTTGTAAATTTGGTAGCGTAAAATCGAAAAATATTGGGTTTAATCCATTTTTTCTCGATATCTCCAACATTTGCTCAAATTTACATTCACTCTTTTTAGGTTTACTCATTAATTCTGATAATTTAACTTTCCCGGAACCTTCCAGATACCATTGAAGCTTTTTAGCGTGAGAGGGATAACCATAGTGACCAATTACTTTATAAAAAATATCGAATTTTTCTACTGGTACATCTTCTTCAACAAAAAATAGCTCTTTTACTCTTTCTGAATATACCCATTGAGGACAATTCAGAATTATTCGGCTACTTCCCTCAGCCTGCGCAAATTCACCTAAAGCAGAGAGGATGGCGTCTTCAATTGTCAGACCACCACCGCCTCCGGAAATATAGTTATACTTATTAAAACCTTCGACAAAACCAACCGCAGTGACAGTGTAAAAATCCTCTACATCTGTCATATGTAAATAAAGAGTAATATTGTCAACTAGGGTTTGGGCATGTTCTAAAATACGTTGCACTCTAAAATCGTCTGGCATGCAGTCCAACTCAATGATCTTTGGAGCATGGCCTGTATTCCAGTGAACATTCACAGCATCGCGCTCTAACACTTCAGAAATACCATGGTAAACGGCCAGTTCTTTTGTAATATGAGTCGCTAGTCCACCACTAGTGGCATAGCAAAACATATTTTCCTTAGGGTGAAGTAAATTAAATGGCATAACGATTTGAGCCGGCACCCAAATATTCTCAGAACCATTCAATAAGCATTCACCTTGAATCCATCCCACAAAGGTATCTTCAGTAAATCTTTCGTATTCAAATCCTTCTTTTTCGTATTGTTCATCTGCAAACAAGGGTAATTCACTGGGATGCAAGCAGTTGAATCCTTTTTCCAGCATAGTTTTGTAAGTACCATGTATCAACTGGTCATCATATGCAAATGAGATAAAGCTTCCCATTGCCCTCTCGATAACTTCGCCTAAGGAGGAGGCCATCATGGTAGGTAAGTCAAAGCCTTTACCACCACCAAAGATGGTCCGCTGTATACTACTCTCGAATGACTTTTTACCAAGAATATTTCGGGCAATGTGATCAAACTCATAGAATTCACAGTTGCCCGTGTACATAATTAAGCCCCCAGAACCTCTAAAATAACTAAGTACTCTTTTGATTGGTCCTCTTGGGTAATAATAAGAGTTTATTTCCTCATACCCTTTACTTTCCTTGCTTCCTGTAATGTAAGGCAGAGAAAGGTATTGTTGATTAATTGCTGTCGATTCAATGTTGACTGACATAGTAATAATCCCAAACTTATTTACTCTTTTGATGTTTGCTATTCAGTAGTTATTTATAGCCCAAAGTACTGCGCGATTGACTCCCCCCTCTTTAGAGTTGGTATCAAAGTGTTTTTCACCCAAATATTGTCAGAAATTTCTAATGACTTGGTGAGTGCAGATATGGCATCTCCTTGCTCACCTGACAAGGATTTGAGCATACCTAACCAAAGATAAGCCTCGTCAAAGCCCCATTTAGGTAACTGCTTGCCCTCCGTTGAATTTTGAGTTCTGAAGTACGTTATAGCTCTGGTGAATAATTGACTAGCTTCGTCTATTCCTCCACCGAATTGTGGGGGGATATACACTGCGCTTGTTCCTTTGATAAATAGAAGGCGAGGATTTTGACTGTCAATTTTCGTAGCAGCATCAAGAGCATTACGGCTTTTAAGTGACAATGCCATTGTTTGTTCTGGTTGGTAACGAATCATAGCATTAGAACATGCGGCGGTGAGCACATGCGCTTCGGTATATTCTGCTGACTTGGAGAGTATATTGTTGTTAGTATCAAGGCACTTCTGAAAATAGGTTTCGCCATTTTCGTAATCCAGCAGCCCAAGTCTGTAGTTGATGAGTGCGATAAAATACTGAACCAAAAGTGACTCTTCTTCTGAATTAGCTTTTTTATTCAGTAGTAATTCTTCATATTCTTTTAAATTTTCTGTTTTACTTAACGAGTAAAATCTTTGAATACTATCGGAAATGCTGTTTAAACTTGAATCTTTGTGATCTTGTTCTGCTTTTAGATTTGAGGTTGTAAGCAATAGCGTAAGAAAGACAAAAACTAATAATACTCTCATTATAATTTCCTTTTTATTTCAAACTATTTTGTTGGGCCGTTTGGCCTCAACAAGTTTTATATGATCCTTGTTCCTATTATTGTTGTTCCCTTTTTTAAACTTGTCAATTTTTTGTACATTAAATATACAAATCACACAGCGAGATCGTTATAAATTGAGCTTTTACATTCAATTAAATCTGATATAAAACTTAAGAAACTGAATGTAATTAGTACGATTTTTATACCAATTCGCTTAATTAAGTGATCTGTTTAGAGGTGAGGAAATCTGGGCGATAGCAAGGCAGAAATTTCGTTATTGAGTTGTTCTAAATGAGAGATTTTTTAACGCATCTAGTCTAGTGTCAGGATTAGTCCTAATAATGATTCAGTATTATTGCTGATTGATAAAGTTTTTGCGAAAAATGCTGCATCAATCCCATTACATTTAACTTACACAAATTCTGAGTTCGAAAACAATTTTGAATCAGACCTTTAGTGGAGCGTAGAAAAAGGCGATGCACTGCTATACGTGCCAGAAAATCAATTAGTGCTTAGTAAGCTTATAGCTAACGAAAGCAGTAATGACGACTATTGCAAGTGCGACTGATTCAGCCTACCAAGTGCAAATTAAAAATCTATAATGTACAAGGCCAAGCTGTGTCTCCTGCAAACGAGAGTAAAAATGGTATTGCCACGTCTGATACAAGTTTCAAAAAAGTCTAGCTTTTACCGCTGATATTAGAACCTGCGCTCTAGCTGCAATAGCATAAACTAAAAAGCCCTGTAAGTTTGTCACCTACAGGGCCTTTATTTAATCTAACTAAAGTCTCTAAAGCTACTCGCTAAGCAACAAAACCATAAATCAATGCAGCTACCGCTAATAAGCCTAAAGCTAACACAAACAAAGTGCTAAAACGGCCACGGTACTTTTGTAATGCTGGAACCTTATAAACAGCGATCATTGGCATGATGAATAAGATCATCGCAATAATCGGCCCTGATAGTTGGTCCATCATATCTAAGATACTTGGGTTTTTAACAGCACAAAACCAAATTGCCAAGAACATAATAGCAACGCCAATTTTATCGGCGCTCTTCACTGATAGGTTGGTTTGCTTAGTAACAAGCCCATTAAAGCTTTCTCTTGCTCCTAAAAAGTGACCTAAGAAAGATGAAGTGATAGCAATAAACGCGACTAGCGGGCCAAAGGTGGCAATAAATGAGTTGTCAGTAACATTAGCTAAGTATGATAACACGGATACATTTTGTGATTTTGCTTGCAACATTTGCTCTGGTGTTAATGAAAGTACACACGAAAATACAAACAATAGAACGAACACTATCAGTAATAAACTGGTGCGCTTTAGAATCGCCTCGGACTTAGCTGTCGCTTGTTTACCATAATGACCTCGCTGTACGTTTACAAAGCTTGAGATCGCCGCTGCGTGGCTAAATGAGAACACTATAATAGGAATTGACAGCCATAACGTTTTACTAAAGCCTGCAAACTCAGGAAAGGCCATATTTGGTACTTGCCAGCTCGGAATTAAATACAACGATAAAAACAATAAAATACCGACTAACGGATACACTAAAATAGCAAAAGCACGCAACATTAGCCTTTCACCACCGAGCATCAAGCTGATCATACCTGCAACTAAAATTCCTGAAAGCAATACTCTAGAAGGTGCTTCCATACCTAATTGGTTTACCATAAAACTATCAACAGTATTAGTTAGGCCAACACCATAGATCAGTAGAATTGGAAATATTGATAAGAAATACAATAATGAAATTAATCTACCAGCATTCACACCAAAATGCTCTTCAACCACATCGGTAAAATCAGCATCTTTGTTCTTTGATGACAATACAAAACGCGCTAAACCACGGTGGGCTAAGAAAGTCATTGGAAACGCTAAACACGCTAAAATGATCAGCGGCCAAAAGCCACCAATACCAATATTAATTGGCAAAAACAAAATACCGGCACCGACGGCAGTACCAAAAAGACTCAACACCCATTGGGTATCATGAAAGTTCCATTTCGGTTTACTTGTTGTCACTGCGTCAAACTGCGCAGCATCAGTGGAAGAGTTCATGCACTTCACCTATTAGTATAATAATTTGGCAAGATCATATAGAAATCAACACATTATTTCAGTTTTTGGCGACATAATTAACTAAATATTACAGCCTATTTTGTAATTACTGAGTTACTTACTGTCATGAATTTGAAACAGTCATAAAATCAAAATTATTTAGCTGATAGAGGAAATAAATTTTCGAGTTTTCAAGCTTAGAAAAATGGCAGTACACGCATGTCAAAGGTTAACACTACGCTGCTGACAGCTCAAAGCCATTAGCTTTCCTACAGACGTAAAAAAGCCGCTTCATTTCTGAGCGGCTTTCTCAATTTAGATCCATGGTGCGCTACGCAGTAGGATGTTGTGGTGCCCACAGCGGTAGAGAGCCACATAGCAAATGTATAGAGTCGGCTTTAGGCTCTTATTCTTTTTTACCTAAAACCTATTGCCTTTCACCTCGAACCTTCTTTTTACTTTATGCCAGACAACAAAAAACCCGTCACATTGCTGTAACGGGTTTCTCTTATTTGGAGC
>NZ_JACJEI010000048.1:0-20046 GCF_014163985.1 Pseudoalteromonas sp. SR41-4
TTAATTCCTTTTGTTTTTGAGCTTCGACAAGGCCCCTTGCTGGTGATACCACATGCTATGGCTAGTCTCTCACTGACCCCCAATTTCATTAAACTGCGTACTTTGGTGCGAGGTTTACGCCATTGCCGCCAGTAGCACATTCTTATCCTACGTCGGATCCAATGATCTAAATCCACCGTTAGCTAATTAAAATGAAGGTCAAAATAGACAGCCCAATGGCGCGACGACAGCTTTTTCTTGAAGGAATGGTAAAAGACTCGGTTGTATTGAGCCTGCTTTCCTTATGGTAAAAAGCGGAATATTACAGTTAACAAAGGCATGAATAAATTGACCTTACGCGGTCAAACGAAAGTGAATGCCTCACTTCATTCTGTGGCAACTGTATTGCTTAGTTCATAATATAGAAAAGCAGCAAAACACGATGCATTAATAAAAGTAAGCCCTTATCACCTCAAATAAGCCACTCAAACACCTTTGATACCTTCCAAAACGCCAATTAAAGCAACAGCAAATCCTCTTTTTATATTTTACGTAAAATCGAAGTAACTAATTGAATCAAAATAGGAACTCGGCTATGGTTAATGCATCAATAAAAATAAATTAAAAACGGGTTATTCTACAGGCTCGTTAGGGTTACTTGGAGATTTGGTGGAAAATTTAAAGGCGAAGCTCATCGAATTAGAAGAGCATTTATTTAAGGCTGAGACCAGAGCTTCATACGGCGAATTGGATGAACTAATTGCGGATGAGTTCACTGAAATTGGTGGCTCTGGAGTTCGATTTTGAAAAAAGAAGCTCTGGAGCGTCTGCCATCAGAATTGCCACCTAAGATCAGTGCATCTGAATATGAATTGAGACATTTAGCGCCAAATTGTGCCCAGTTACTTTATAAAGCTGTAATGGTAAAAGGTGGTGAAACAACCGCTATTTACTCATTACGATGTTCAATATGGTCTCTGATAAATGGGAGGTGGCAAATGATCTTCCATCAGGGCACCTTATGCAAAGCATTTTAGTAGTAACCCTAAAAATTAATATGCGGTTCTTTGGGTCCGCATCATTTAACAGTTAAGCAAACAAGGATAGTCCAATGAAATTTTTAATATCGTTAATTACCTTAATTATTTTCTCACTATCTGCTCTTGCAGATGAGACACTGCCTGAAAGTGTATTAAAACAAAAGGCTGAAGCATTCATACAAGCAAAAAATGCGAGGCAACAGCCAAACACTACCGTCGAAGACATAGATCATTTCATTTCATTTTTGGCTGATGAATTTATTGATGAACATCTGAAATTTAATGTCACTATCACGAGTAAGGAAGAGCTTCGACAAGGGATGATTGCGAAGATGAAAGACAAAGTAACATTCAGTGAAATTAAAATTGACCAGATGATGATTGGAAGCAATGTGGTATTCGTCAAATATACGGAACACGCTAAAGTCAAACCAAGCCACATGGATAAGGTCATTGAGTATACAAGTACTAATATAATGTCTCTAGAGTTTGATGATAATGGTCTTATCAAACATATTCGTAGACATCATGCGTAAGTGTTTGCCTAATAAGTTAAATCATCGAAAAACCACTCGCTGGCTGCGCCAAAACGCTAGCGTTTTCCGCTGTTTAAAGCGTTAGCTGTACAAGGAGTTACATTGAGCATTTTTAAACAATCAAGCCTATTTACATCGTTTCTAATAGTTTTCGGTTTTGCCTTTCGTTACTACGCGGTCTATAAATCGGATGTTGATATTAATATTTTAGGTGTAGCATTAAGCGTTATAGTTGCTGGTTTAATTGGCGGTGTAGGTTTTTATTTTGGTCAGCTTAAAATACAAGAAACATTACCCGTAAAATACTTAGCATTTTCTGCGTTATTTGTTTTCTTTATGTCACATAATTTAAGTAATTTACTCGGTTTATACCAATTATCATGGTTTGCATATTTAGCAGTTGTTTGTTCTTTGGCTTTTGTAATGGCACTACGTGTACCTAAAATGCTTAACAAAGAAAAGTACAACTAATCGGGTAGCCGGAGGTCTCTAACCTCCAGCCCCCACACCACCCATAATGCGCTTTTCATTAACAGGAAGTGCAATGGGCGGTTCATCTCCCGTAATGAATATTGATCCAAATATCTCTCAATGACACTAAACCTTGTGAAGCTAAGTAGTCATTGCCTAGCGCAATATTAATTACTTTTGTTTTTGAGCTTCGACAAGGGCCTTCGCTTCCAAGCGCCTACTTTTGGTACTGGTGATACCACAGGCTATGGCGAGTCGTTCGCTAACCCCCCTCCAAGCGTTAGCGCGGATGCATGTTTATCAGATCTCTCCCCTTTTTACCTATAAAGAACAGGTGCATCGACTTTCTCTGCACAACTGCATCATTTACGGTGGTCGTTAGATCACATGACTTCGCTATCTTGTGCTAGCTCGTCTCCAGCCTACGCCTCATATGATGTTTTTGTTCATCAGCTCACTTTTATTTATCATAAAGAATGCTAACGGCTTCCTCCAGACTATCTCTCGCGATTTAGCCCTTGCCATTCGCGAGTGTATATCGTTTAATAACAGTATGTTATTTAAACGGTGATCTTCCTACAGAGGACTTTCACCTCATAAGTCAATGCCCATGTCGGGCGTACACAAGTCAATGCAGCCGACCGCTCACGCGTCGGCTGATTGAAGCGTTATACATCCAAGGGAAAGTGTTGTGTTAATTCGAGCGATCAATAGCCAAAGAAAATTAAAACCATACTTTTACTCACAGTCTGCGAAGGTTGGTGGTGTTGGATGCTTAGTTGGGTTTTCGGTAGCATACCCATTGTTCTTCGTCATTGCCTCAAGTTTTGGGATCGAGTCAGATATACCAATTCGCAGCTATGACGGCGGTACTGTCTTGTTAATGTTCACTTTGTGCTTTTTACTTCTTTGCGTATCGATGTATGCATTCTGCGCTTTATTCGCTTTCATTTTCTATGGCTTTAAGTTCAAAAAAGGACATATCAATAAGCAAGAACTTATTAATATCGTATTTAAAGGTGTTTATCCTCAACGATGGCAAAGTGGACTTTAATTCGGATGTATAACAAGCGCCTTATACTCACCCAACAAGTTGGGTTGGGACAATTATTCGCTGCAACTTCGTTGCAAAACACTCATAATCGCCCCATAGGCGAGCATTAGTTTTCTATGATTATATATCGCATATTATTTTTAAATTTAATTTTTGTATCGGTGGCAATATTGGCAAGTGATAAATCTGATGGTACTACTGATGAACAATGGAACAAGTATCTTGAGCATAAAGCCACTTGGGATAAAATGCTCAAGGATCGTTATGATAATGAGTTAAAGCATACTCCACCTAAACCTCCCTGGATTAAATATCCTAATCGTCATCCAACTGATATATTTTGGCGAATGGGGAACGGTGAGGATTATTTAGCTGATTATTTCGGTTTGTATTTTAAATACTCTTCTAAAGCTGAGATAAATGCTTATAAACTTAAATACCCAGAACACACAGACTGGCTTGGGACGTATGAAAGTATCGAAAACTAACAAGCCGCCAAGGTTCGCCGCAAAAAGCGCGGCTGGGACAAATACTCTCTGGGCAAAGCCCAACAACGTTCGCATTTGCCTCTTGGCAAAGCGTTAGCCGTACAAGGAGTTCACATGAAAATATGGATATTGTTTCTCATTTCGAGTATCTCTTTCTTTGCACAATCTAATAACGATATTGCTGTGAAAAAGGAGATTGATTTATTTTTGGGCGTTTCTGAGTGTTTAAGGAATATTCCCAGCAAAAAAATTATAAATCAAGAACACGATGAATTATCTTTAATCACTAGCGTAATTGAAAATATTACTCTTGAATTAGGCACAAATGATAACGAGCAAAAAGAATTCAGAGAATTATATAAAATAGCTTCCAAATACTGTTCAAAAGAAATAAATGACCTTAAAGCTAGTTATAAAAGTACACCTAATCGGGTAACTGGAGGTCTCTAACCTCCCTCCACACTACCCATCATGCACTTTTCATTAACAGGAAGTGCTATAGGCGGTTCAGCTCCCGTTATCAATATTGATCCAAATATTTCTCAATAACGCTAAACCTTGTGAAGCTAAATAGTCATTGCCTAGCGCAATGTTAATTCCTTTTGTTTTTGAGCTTCAACAAGGGTCTTCGCTTCCAAGCGCCTACTTTTGGTGCTGGTGATACCACATGCTAAGGCGAGTCGTTCGTTTACACCCAATTTCATTAAACTGCGTACTGCGCGAGGTAAACTCGCGCCTACGAGTCACTCCCCTAACACCTAGTTACCTAGCTCCTAAAACCTTTTTGTAATTGGGCTTCGTTACCCTCACCCCAACTACAATCGCTTGATTTATCACCAAGCAATCTTACAACTTATGACTTACCGCTTAAAGCTGCAATCAAAACACCATCGCCTTACCGCGCCCTGACGCTTCTGAGCCGGCATCTAGTTTGCCATCACGTTCGATAATCACATGCATATCACCAAAATGGCGCTCGTCTAAGGTGTAGCCCATTTTCTCTAGTGCTTTAACAACGTTTGCATCTAACCCTGCATGATGACGTATGACATTTTTAGGCCAAAGTTGATGATGAAAACGCGGGCTATTTACCACTTCATCGGCGCTCATATTAAATTCAACCGCGTTTAAAATAGATTCGTACACCGAGCTTATTATGGTGGTGCCGCCAGGTGAGCCGGTAACCATTTTAACTTTATTGCCTTTGAGTAAGATAGTTGGCGTCATTGAACTAAGCATACGCTTATGCGGCTGGATTTCATTGGCTTTACCACCGAGCGCGCCAAATACATTCATCACCCCAGGTTTGGCACTAAAGTCATCCATTTCATCGTTAAGCAAAAAACCCGCGCCAGCAACGACTACACCACTGCCATAACCTAAATTAATGGTGGTGGTATTCGATACTGCATTACCCCATTTATCAACTATAGAAAAATGCGTGGTTTGTTCGCTTTCATATAACCCAGGCTTAATGTTTTCAGTCGTCGATATTTTATCGAGTGTGATGCTGCTACTGCGCTTTTTAAGATAATCCATGGCGATTAGTTCGCTCTTTGGCACATCAAAAAAGTCTGGATCACCTAAGTACTCTGCTCTATCAGCAAATACGCGTTTGCCAATTTCTGCTAATAAATGAATATATGCTGTGGAGTTATGCTCAAGCCCTGCTTTGGGTTTAGTCAGCTCGTACATTTTTAACCATTGTATTATTGCAATACCGCCGGAGCTTGGTGGTGGTGATGTAAGTACTTGGTAACCGTTCCAAGCTGCTTTCATTGGTGTACGTGATTTTGCTTGATAGGCTTTTAAATCCGCTTGCGTAATGATCCCGCCATGTTCAGCCATAAAATCGGCAATGATTTTAGCAGTTTCTCCTTCATAAAATCCTGCCTTACCTTGCTCGCGAATACGTTTTAACGTGGCTGCAAGCTCAGGTTGCTTAAAGTTTTGATTCGCTTTAGCGCTGGCAAAATAATCAGCAAAGTTAATTGTTACGTCTTTTTTAGCCATGCGGGCAATGTAGCGCTCAATACTGCTGGCTAATTTCGGGTGAACAATAAAACCCTGTTCGGCTAACTTTACTGCAGGCTCAACAAGGGTTTTCCAATCAAGTGTGCCGTGTTTTTGATGAGCAAGCCACATACCCGCCACACTACCGGGTACCCCACTGGCGTGAATGCCGTATATCGATTTATTTGCAACCACATTACCTTTGTCATCCAAATACATATCGCGATGAGCGGCAATTGGAGCTGTTTCGCGGTAATCTATAAAGTCGCCTTGCCCGTCTTTTTGGATCAGCATAAAACCACCACCGCCAATGTTTCCCGCTTCAGGCAAAGTAACGGCTAATACAAATTGCGCAGCAATGGCTGCATCAACCGCGTTACCGCCCTGCTCCAAAATGGCTCTTGCTACGTCACTACTGTAACTATCGGGCATAGCCACTGCTGCTTGAGCTGTTTTGCCACTAGCTGCCAATGCAGTTATATGTAACTGCATTACAATGACACTAAAAATCAGTAAATGTTTTACACCTGCAAACATATTTAATTCCTTGTTGATTTTATTTTTTGATTATTTTATTAACCCCATTAATACACATTCAGTTAACAAGGGTCAAACTACAATGAACAACTTTACACAAATTTTCGATATAACACGGCTGGTAACTCGCCGAACTCGTCGCTATGGGTATAGTGTTCAATAAACTGCAGACCCAGCTTTTCCATCACTTTAATCGAGCCGTTATTGTCTTTTAGTGCAGTGGCGCTAAGTGCCTTGATCTCAGCATTGGCGGTGATCACATCGGCAACGGCTTGTGCGGCTTCACTGGCGTAACCTTTACCCCAACTTGTGCGTTTAAAACGCCAGCCAATTTCAATATCACTAAAATCCGGCTCTGCAGTAAAAAACCCCATTGGCCGAATTAATATCCAACCAATAAAGCTGTCATTATCATTAAGGTTAACTTGCCAAAGCCCCCAGCCCTGTTGTGGATTGCGGTAGGCTTGCATGCGCGGAATAAAAACGTCTTTGATGGTGCTCATGGTCGTCGTCTTGCCACGAGTAAGGTACTCCATAACCTGTGGGTCGTTATCGAGTTCAAACAGTAGCGCACTGTCATTTTCATCCATTAATTTAAAATTAAGTCGTGCTGTTCGAGGTATATTCATTTTCTAGCCTGTATATTGCTTGTTTTAAGATTGCCATCAATACTGTACCAGAGGAAATATTCCTCGGGACATCATTATTATACAAAGGAACAAATATGAACAAATTAGCAAGTTTAGTTTTATTAGGCTGTGTAGCACTAACCGGTTGCGAAGACGCCAGCGAAGCAAAAAAAGAAGCGGCTGAAGCAAAAGCTGAGGTTAAAAAAGCACTTAATGATGCATGGGATGAAGTAAAAGAAACCAGCAATCAATTTAAAGGTGAATCACTTGATGAGCTACTGCAAGAAAGTAAAAAACTTGGCCTTGATATGTATGATGATGGCAAAGTGGTGGCTTTAGATGCCTGGCTTGAAAGTAAAGAAGCAGCAGGCGAGTTAACCGAAAAAACCAAGCAAAAAGCCCAACAGCTCGTTGAAGAATTACAAGCCGCACGTGAAGAACATGACAAAGAAAGTAATAACTAACCCCCTGCACTTTAAACTGCTATTTTTATAGTTCGCTGCATTACTGAATTTCTCGTCAGAGTTGATGTTAACACCTATTTTATCTGATTAGGCTGCTATTAGGGCAGCCTACATTCGCAATATAATTAGATCAGCTCGGCTGATCGTACGGGTTGTTTTCAAGTTACCTACCACACTTACCTCATTTTAAAAAATACATATATAAAATCAAAATGATACTGTTAAATTGTCGATAATTCACATATTTACTCCTATACTCTAGCTGAAATCAACATACTAAAAACTTAGGATACACAATGAAAAAACTTCCTCTCGCAATTGCTTTATGTGCTGTATGCGCATCTGCAAGCTCATTTGCAGAAGTGCGTATTAATGGTTTTGCCTCTATTGTTGGTGGCAAAACATTGGATGATAATACAACTCGATACGGGTACGACAACGACATTTCATTTAAAAATGAAAGCGTTTTTGCTTTACAATTATCGGCTGATTTACAAGATAAGCTCAGTGCAACTGCACAAATTGTAGCCCGTGGTAACAATAGCTTTGATGCCGAATTTGAATGGGCTTATTTAACATACGAATTTACCGATGAGCTGCAACTCAGTGCGGGTAAAATGCGTGTGCCTTTTTATCGCTACTCTGACTTCTTAGATGTTGGCTATGCTTATCGCTGGGTAAGACCACCGCAGTCTGTTTATAGTATTCCATTTTCTACCTATGAAGGCTTGAGCCTACTGCACACTTCACAAATAGGAGATTGGGATTCAACCTTACAAGTCATTTATGGTGGCTTTGATGGTGACATTGCAGCAGTTACAAACAATGATGAAGCCAAACTAAACGACATCGCAGGGGTTAACTGGACTCTATCGTATGATTGGTTTAGTGTTCGCGCTGCTTACTTAGTTGCTGAAACCTCTATTGATTTAAGCAATGGTGAAGCTGGCGGACAAGCTATTAATGGCCTTGAACAATTACTGCGCGACAACGGCCTAATAACTCAAGCTGATGATATTGCTATAAATGAAGATGACGGTACATTTATTGGTGTGGGTTTTTCGATTGACTATAACAACATATTATTTGATGCCGAATATACACAGTTTGAAGTTGAAAAAAGTATCTTAGCAAAACAATCACAATATTATGCGTCGATTGGTTATCGTATGGATGAGTGGATCGTTCATTTTACTTATGAAGATAATGACGACAAACATGACAAATCTCGCTTTGATCAATTAACCCAAGTGCCTCCTCTCAATAATGGGATTAATCAGGCACTCGATGGTGTTCGTGCACAAAGTAATGTATACACTATCGGAACTCGTTACGACTTTCACCCATCTGCGGCACTAAAAGTTGATTTTAGCCGTTTTAATGATGATATCTCAGATACTGAAACGGATGTTATTGCCGTTGCTGTTGATTTGGTTTTTTAAGGGGATGGTTATGAAAAAACTAATTTTAGCGGGCCTTATGTCTGCCTGTTCATTTAGTGCGTTTGCAGGCGTTACTGTGATCGTAAATACAGGTAATGCCAACGCGATAGACCAAGATGAAATCAAAAAAATCTACCTTGGCAAAAGCAAGTCATTCGCGGATGGTGTGAAAGTAAATCCAGTAAATCAAAACGGCAACAGTATTGCTGATGAATTCAATGACAAAGTGGTTGGTAAATCAAGTAGCCAACTTAATGCCTATTGGTCAAAATTGGTTTTTACTGGTAAAGGTACACCGCCAGAAAAACTAGATAATGACCAAGCGGTGATCGACTTTGTTTCGAGTAATGCCGATGCTATTGGCTATATTGATAGCAGTAAAGTGAGTGATGCAGTGAAAGTAATCGCAACTTTCTAGCTGTTATAACTTAAATAAAAAACGCCTTGTGGTATCTAACCACAAGGCGTTTTTTATTATAACTACAAGGTTATTCGACTTTAAATTTAGCCGTCGCATCCAATAGATTATCAGACAAGTAATGTAAGTTCTTCGCCACATCACGAACTGCAGTAAGCGAAGCCATAGTATCTTCGAATGATGTATGCATATTAGATACATTTTCGACCACCATTGCCGCAACTGATGTTTGCTCTTCAGTGGCTGCTGCAATTTGTGAGTTCATACCATTAATTTCAAGCATTTGCTCTGCAATTTTTTCAATTGAAATACCTGTATTTTCTGCAGCTGTTGCATTATTACTGGCCATATCACGCGCCGATGTCATAGCGCTAACCGACTCGTTTGCAGCACTGGTTAAAGTGTTTAATAATTCACGAATTTCATTGGTTGATTTAGCCGTACGCGATGCCAACTCTCTGACTTCATCAGCAACCACAGCGAAACCACGTCCTTGTTCACCCGCTCGCGCAGCTTCTATAGCAGCATTAAGTGCTAACAAGTTGGTTTGCTCTGCAATCGAAGTGATCACATTAAGTATCTGAGTTACATTTTTTGTATCATCCGCTAGCTTGTTAATTGTCGAAGCGGCACGATTAATTTCAGCGCTTAACGTCTGAGATTCAGTGACCGATGTTCGGATCTGTGAACGGCTTTGTTCCACTTCTTGCTCAGCCGTTTGCGCTGCACGTGAGGCACTTGCTGCCGAATGTGAAATGTCTCCTACACTTTGCTTCATTTCTTCCATCGACTGTTTAACTATTTCAGCATCTGCGGTTTGCTTGCTGGTCGCATTTTCTGCTTGTTCCATGCCTTGCACTAAGCGCGTTGAGTTTTCCATCAAGGGTTCACACACCGCCATTACTTCGAGTACCGACTCTCTTAACAAGGCTATAAATGTATTGAAGTTAATTGCAACTTGGCCGATTTCATCTTCACTACGAACTGTAAGCTGCGTGCTAAGAGAGCCTTTCCCCTCACCTAATAAGCGTAAATTGCCAGCCGCATCACTGGCGGCGGCAGCAATTCCACGAGCAATCCAAATAGCCATAAATAATAGTAATAACAATGAAACAGATGACACAACCAGCATTAACGTTAATGCATGATCAGAGCGTGACTTGGTATTTTTTACCAACTCAAAAAAGCGCGCATCAGCACGTTGCTGAGCAGCTTTAAGACTTTGCAACACCGAGTTATACATATTGGTTTTAGATTGCGCTTGCTGCTGGATTTTACTAAAGTCAGCAGTTCCACTGATCATATCGTTAGCAATTTTTGTTGATATAGCAGCGTATTCGGTTAACTGTGTGCGTGTTTGCCTATCAATGTAGGTACTATTAATATTATTTATTGCGTCAAGGTTCTCAGTTAATGCTGTCAGCGTCTCTTTTGCTTTATCAACAATATCTTGTTCGCCAAATGTAACTGCTTGTGTATAAAGCTCATCTAATTTTTCAAGTAACCCGACGTTCGCTGATGTTAGTTTTACCACTTGATAAGATGTTTTTTCAAGTTCGTCTAATGAGCCCCGATTGTCCACCATCGAAATATAATTGATTAATACAATAACCACAAAAGCGATAACAGCAATACTCGTGATAGCGTGAATTTTTTTACTTATGCTTAGGTCCTGAAAAGACAAACTTGAAGCCATGCGATCTACCTTATTATTTAACTATGTGTATTATCGGCCTATTAGTTATAAGTGTTAACTATATTTTTAATTTATCTAGCTTTATTGCCATAAAAGTTCACAAAAGGCACAAAAAATAAATCAATCGCCCGATAAAAACTAGATAACTAGAGCAATCTGTTGTTTTTGTGCTTGCAAGGTTATTATTTGAGCACACAATCACTAACTAATATTAACAATATATACTCTCTTTATTTCAATATAGCAGAACTTATCGTTAAAAGAGCTGAAATATGGCTACACTATGTTGGAAATATCAACAAATATTACATCACCTTGACTATAAAAAACGTGTTACTCAATAACTCAACAAATTAAGATGCGAAATACGCAAATATCTTAGTTCTAACTTCATTTTGAGTTACAAGGCTTAATAGATTATTTAATCAGCATTCAAGTTAAGTAATTCATAACCTGCCAGTACATCGCTTAGTTCTGCATCAATAGAGCTTTGCCTTAGCACATGAAATTCTTTACCGAGATTGTCTAATAATTCTTCTATGTTTTTTTCTGCACGCTGCATCGCCGCAAGCCGGCTGGCATTTTCACTGGCCAACGACTCGGCACAGGCGCGATAAAGCGAAATAAATATGTATTCGCGGATCAATGCCCGTAGTGTCATATCATTACTACCTAAAATTTCGGGTAATCGTTTTGTCGGCCAAGGGATTTGTGCTAGCTCTCGTTGCCATTTTTGATCAAGCGGCAGTAATCGTTGTGATATTGGCTGATATTGAGCGCCCGATTGCATCTGATTATAAAATACATAAACACGGGCAGCGCTTGCATTAGCAAGGTGTGTTTCGCTATCAATTTGAATTTGCCCAACCAACGCGGTGATCTCATTTATGCTAGTGGGCACCGTAAAACTTTTTTCCATAGATAAACCGGCATCGGCGAGTCGTGAGTAGACTCGCTCACCCACCGCCCACACTTGCAGTTGTATGGTCTGAGATTGCGCGCCTAAATCGGCCAGTGCTTTAATTGCAAAGTCAGCAATATCTTCATTGAACTGCCCAACTAAACCTTGATCGGAGCCAAACACAATAGCACTGACTATATTATCGCCCTGCTTATCTGTGTTCGATATTGCACCCACCGCAGGTAAATTAACATCAACCGCCTGTATCGTAGCGCTTAATCCTAATTCTACCGTTCGATAGTAATCAGTTAATGAGCTGACCGATTTTTCGTATTGACTAATACTCGATGCGGCAAGCGCCTTCATCGTCCGCACAACTCCTTTTAAATCGCTGGCACTGTCGATTTTATGACGCAAATTAGCAGCGGTATTACTCATGGTTGTTCAGAGCCGTCAGCCAGCAATGGCGCATTACTATCTTCAATACTCGCCAGCGCTTGTTTTGATAGGGCAATGATATTTTGATGATCCTCGTCACTTAATGATCCTGAGGTTGCTAATCGCGTTGATAATTCAGCAGGCAAACGATTGATAATACCTCGTAAAGCATTTTTTGCTGCGCTCATTTTTGCTAATGCAATGGTATCAAATAGGCCCGAAGTCAAAGCAAGTAATAATATGATTTGTTCAGCGACTGGAAGCGGAGATGATTCTGGCTGGCGTAAACTGGCGCGAATACGGCGGCCATGTTCAATTGATTTTGCGGTATCTTGATCTAAACGCGCACCAAAGCGAGCAAATGTTTCTAGCTCTTCAAATTGTGCATAAGTCAATTTTAGGTCGCCCGCTACAGCCCGAAACGCTGCCAGTTGAGCTTTGCCGCCAACACGCGAAACAGATTTACCAACATCAACAGTGGGTAAAACACCCAATTCAAATAACGATGGGGATAAATATATTTGCCCATCGGTGATCGAAATTAAGTTGGTGGGTATGTAAGCTGAGATATTTTGTGCTTCTGTTTCAATGATAGGCAGTGCAGTAAGTGAGCCACCGCCAAGTGCTTTATTTAATTGAGTGGCGCGCTCAAGTAAACGTGAGTGAATATAAAAAATGTCGCCAGGAAATGCTTCACGCCCAGGTGGACGACGAAGCAGCAACGACAGTTCACGGTATGCGCGCGCATGTTTGGTTAAATCATCAAAAACAATCAGTACATCTTGCCCCTGTTGCATATAATATTCCGCGATACTCATCGCTGCATATGGGGCAATGTACTGTAAGCCCGCAGGTTCATTGCCTTCGGTAACCACCACCACAGTATAAGCCATTGCGCCTTGTTCACGTAATGTCGCCACGGCCTTTGCCACACTCGAAGCCCGTTGCCCTATCACGCAATAAACACAGAGCACATTTTTATCGTGTTGATTGAGAATAGTGTCGATGGCAATCGCGGTTTTTCCGGTCTGTCGATCACCCAGAATAAGCTCCCGTTGCCCTCGTCCTATTGGGATCAAGGCATCAATAACAATCAATCCCGTTTGTAACGGCACTGTCACCGCAGCGCGATCCATTATCGCCGTTGCCGTGCGTTCGATTGGTAAATGCTGCGTGGCTTGAATAGGCAACCCATCATCTAGCACCTGACCAAGAGGATTAATAACGCGCCCCAATAACTCATTACCCACAGCGATATCCATAACATGACCGCTGCGTCGAACCTCATCACCAGCTTGTAAATGTGCGTAATCGCCAAGTAATCCACGCCTAACTCTTCTATATCGACATTGAACACGATACCTCGCACATTGCCAGCAAAGATCAACATCTCTTCAAAACCGGCACTGGGTAATCCTGATACTTTGGCAATACCGGTTGCAATATTGGTAATTATACCCACCTCATACGATTTCATTTGGGGCGAAAATGCCTTACGAGCTTTTTCGATTAGAGCGAATGAGTTGTCGAAAATATTATCGAGTGTTTCGCTATGATAGGCTGTTGTTGCTTGGCGAATTAAAGCCGAAGATTGGCTGCTATTAGTTGTATTAGTTGTATTAGTTACATCACTCATGGTGGTTTTCAATGTTAGTAATGGGTTTGCTAGTAAGTACTTTGCCTTTATCTTGCTCTTGCTCTTGGTCAGGCAGCTCATCGTTTGGTTTATTATCACTACTGCGCTTGGTTTTGTTGTCAGCTGGTCCCTGCTCAACAGCTTTACCATTTTGTTTTAGCAGCGCCACAACGTCTTGTTCAAGCGACTGCAGGTAGTCAGCAATATTCCAGCCTAATTTTTGGCCATTAGTACTCAACTCAATACCACTGATAAGCTCTGCTGAGGTGGCAAACTCTAAGTCAATGTCAGCGCCAAATGTTGCTTTAATCGCTTTATCAATAGCAGCGCGCTCTATATCAGGCAACTCAAATGCACTCGTTAATAATGCCGGTTTTTTGCTGGCTTTGAGTGCTTTTACTAGCGTCGTTTTTGCCGCTGGCTGCAACTCACTTAATTGCGCTATAAATACCTGAGTGACTTGCTGCTCTAAACTTGCGCTTGCAAGGTCGTGTAAGGTTTTGCGGGTGATAGCAAATACTTCATCGCTGGTTTTACGCCTCAGTATATTGGTCAGATGTTCAGCATCTGCGGCCATTATTGCTTGATGTTTATCATGTAATGCAGCAACGTCTTGTTGTGCCTGAGCCAGTAACTGCTGTCGTTTTGCATCAGCATCATCTTTTGCTTGCTGTAATAACGTGTCACGCGCTTGAGCAAATTGGTTATTTTTATCTTCAAATATAGCGCGCTCAGCGCTGGCCTGTTGCTGTTTAGCCGCAGCAGCATCGAGCTCATCGGCAATGCGTTGCTCACGGTCGTCAATAGCATGCAAAATAGGTTGGTAAAGATAACGTTTTAACAACCATACCAAGATCAAAAAATTAACAGCCTGTGCTGCTACAGTGAACCAGTCAATTAACATGGCTTACAATCCTGTGGCTTGCGCGATGGCATAATTCCAAAACGGGTTTGCAAAAAGTAAGATCATCGATACCACAAAACAATAAATCGCTGTGGATTCAACCATCGCCAGACCAACAAACAAAGTGCGCGTGATGGTCGTTGAAGCATCAGGCTGTTGAGCTAAGGCACTCAGTGCAGCAGCTACTGCACGTCCTTCGCCAAGAGCCGGACCTATACACCCAATACTGGTAGTGATGCCCGAAATAATTATCGAGGCGATTGCAATCATTGTCATACTGTCCATGTGATCTCCAAAATCTTTCATTGTTAAAGTAAGCAAAAATGTAATGTTAAGATTAATTGATGTTCATTATTGTGGCATTCACTTGCTGTCTGATCTGTTATCCGGTTGGCGAGTTTGTGTTGCGGCCGCAATATAGACGGCTGCAAGAATAGTAAAAATATAGGCTTGTACTATGCCAGTTAGTAGCCCTAGTGCTGTCATCACGATAGGGAAAATAAAAGGGGTGATGGTCAACAAGATACCAATAATCATCGCACCACTCATCATGTTGCCAAACAAGCGCACAGCCAACGCCAATGTGCGTGACAATTCACTAATGATATTAAATGGCAACATAATCATAGTCGGCGCCATATAAGATTTGAGATAGTTAACAACGCCCTGCTGTGCAATGCCAAACATTGGCACCGCGATAAATACACTAAGTGCCGCTGTCGTTGAGAGTGACGCTGTGGGTGGTTCATAGCCGGGAACAATAGTGAAGATACTTGCACTAACCAAAAATAAAAATAAGGTACCAAGAAAATAGAGGTATTTTTTCGCCTGTTGCAAACCAACTTCTTCTATTTGCGTTTCAATCCCCGTGACTATAATTTCTAAAAAATTTTGCCAGCGCGAACGTTGCAAGTTAGTTGATATATTTCGAGTGATCAGCATAGAGCCAAGGGTCAACAGCAGCATCAGTGCCCATGTAAAAGCAATGGTTGCATTAATTTTCACAAAGCCAAGCTGCCAATAAATCACTACATCGGGACTAAGGTGCATGTTGCGATCCTTCATGTGGATTAAGCTGCTCAATAACGGCTACTTGCTGTACTGGTGTATCCAATTTAGCCGTCATTTTCGTAACCACGCGGGCTGTGATAAGTCGTGCGCAAATAAATCCAAACAAACAGATCAGTAAACGTAGCAATGACGCATTAGCCATTTCATGACTTACAACTAAGTAAAAGCCTGCGATAGTTACTGTCATACGCACCAGCAAACTGCTTAATAACCACCACGCCGGATGCGCTGAACGGATACTTTTTTGTACCGTCCACCAAAGACCTACGAAAAAAAAACCACCCAATGCTAAACCTAAGCACCAGATCAGCATTAAGTTCACTGTATCACTCATCATTATGTTCCTTCTCTGCGGTGACTTTGTGCTCTTCACCTATTGCCAGATCTTCTTTCTCTATCCAATGCCATGCATTAAAACAACCAAGTGCCAAACCTGCGACTAACAAGGCTAGTGTCCAAGATCTTTCACTGGGATAATGACCATCAACATAGACTCCGATACTTGCTCCCACTAAGGTAGGTATCGCGACTGACCAGCCAATTAACCCCATCATTCCTAAGCCAAACCACACTCGTTGCTGCGAATGACTGCGCGCTTTTAACTTGCGAGTGGCTTTAATGCCGACTTTTGTCGCTAATGTCGGCTTTGCTTTAGTAGCTGTTTTCAACTTACGCTCATTCATATTATTTGCCTTGCTGAGGGCGCTTTACTGTTGTTTAAAGCTAACAAACTTATGCAGAAAACCGCTTTCCAATTTTGCCATTACTGCACGCACTTGCAGGGCTTGCTCATTGATTGCGAGAAAGTCTTGCTCTACAGCGGCGCGTAACTTAGTTAAATCGCTATCAACTAGGGCATTACGCACAGACACCAAAACATCGAGTCCTGTTTTCACCAACACTCCTTCATCTACGGCTACGAATATTTCGCCCTCGGCGATGGTTGAGAAAGTCAGAATGCCCGGCGTAAGCACCGCCACACAGTCAAGCCGATGCGGTAATAAGCCGTACGACCCACTGCTCGTTTCGACAATAATGTTGCTAATATCGGTTTTATCAATAAAGACCTGTGAGGGTAAAAGCAGTTTAAGGTGCATGTTCATTGTCTGCTCCAGCCGCTTTGGCGGCATTTTTCACTGTACTTGCGGTGTCAGTGGCACTTGATGCCTGTTTATTTGGTCTGCTCTTTAGTTTTGCTTCATCGATATTGCCTATCATATAAAGCGCGCTTTCAGGATAATCTTTAAATTCATCGTTGAGGATACGCTCGCAGCCATCTAACGACTCATCAAGACTAACAAGTTTACCTGTATGATTAGTAAACTGTTCGGTGGTAAAAAATGGCTGAGTAAGAAAACGTTCCAGCCGACGCGCGCGCCCAACGACAGAACGATCTTCCGGCGACAGTTGCTCTAAGCCAAGCATCTCAATAATATCTTTAAGCTCAGCATACTGAGCCAAAGTGCTGCGCACTTTTTGCGCCAGTTGATAATGCCGTTCACCAACAATACCTGGACTGGCCATTTTGGAGTTTGACTGTAAGGGATCAATAGCAGGAAATAGTCCTTCACTGGCGCGTTGTCGCGACAATACAATGGACGCAGATAGGTGAGAAAACGTATGTACCGCAGCCGGATCGGTAAAATCATCAGCAGGCACATACACAGCTTGAATAGAGGTAATAGCCCCATTATTGGTATTCGCAATACGTTCTTCTAAGCTGGCCAACTCGGTGCCCATCGTCGGTTGATAACCGAGTCGTGACGGCATTTGTCCCATCAAACCAGATACTTCAGAGCCTGCCTGAATAAACCGAAAAATATTATCAATCAATAACAATACATCACGGTGTTCATCATCACGAAAATACTCAGCCATGGTTAATGCCGCTTGACCAACCCGAAAACGACTCCCTGGTGGTTCATTCATTTGACCAAACACCATCACCATATTAGGCAATACACCTGCCGCTTTCATTTCCCGATAAAGCTCTTCACCTTCTCGACAGCGCTCACCTATACCGCAAAAAATGCTCACCCCTTTATGCTTGCCTACCATGTTATGGATCATTTCAGTGAGCAAAACTGTTTTACCGACCCCTGCACCGCCAAATAACCCTGCTTTGCCGCCTTTTTCTAGCGGCACGAGTACATCAATTACTTTGATACCGGTTGTGAAAATTTGCGACTGTGTAGAGCGCTCACTAAGTGTTGGTGGTGCTCGATGAACCGAGCGCCATTTAATATCTGTCAAACTGCCTTGACGGTCTATCGGTTTACCAAACACATCAAACATCCGCGATAAAATACCGCTGCCAACCGGTGCTAACAAAGGGTTACCACTGTCTTTAACTTGCATTCCGCGGGCGAGCCCTTGCGTTGGTGTTAAAGCTATACACCGTACCTGCTTGGCATTGCGTTGCTCTAACACTTCAATAACGACTTGCTCTGTATCAACTAGCGCGATATCACTCAGATCTACGGTCAGTATTGAATGAATACGCGGCAACTTTGTCGCAAAACAGACGTCAATGACACTGCCACGTATTGCTATTATGCTGCCAATATTTAACTTATTATCAGCGGGTTGCAGGACAGATGTGGTCATACTGATGAAGTCCAGCGCCAATCACGAATTTCAGGCATATCGAGGCCATTTTTGTTGATATATTTTTTATGCGCAATTAACTTTTCATGTAATAACTGCTTAAGCTCGATGCCTTTAGCGCCGGTTTGCGGTAATCGTTCGAGTGCATCAATGACCAAGTGAAAACGGTCAATTTCATTTAATACCGTCATATCAAAGGCGGTCGTAATTGTGCCTTCTTCCTTATAGCCGCGAACATGGATATTGTGATGATTAGTGCGACGATAAGTAAGTTGATGGATAAGTGATGGGTAAGCATGAAAAGCAAATATTACTGGCTTGTCGGTGGTAAACAACGCATCAAAATCTTGGCAATTTAATCCATGCGGATGTTCGGTTTCTGGCTGTAAACGCATTAAATCAACCACATTAACCACCCTCACTTTAACCGTTGGCAAATATTCACGCAAAATTGATACTGCCGCCAATGTTTCGAGTGTAGGCACGTCACCACAACAAGCCATAACCACATCAGGCGTTTGCTCAATGGCATCGTCACTAAGATTGCCAGCCCAATGCCAAATACCAATTCCTTGTGCGCAATGTTTTTCAGCTTCTTCCATTGTTAACCATTGCGGAGCCGGGTGTTTGCCTGCAATCACCACATTGACGTAATGACGGCTGCGTAAACAATGATCCATCACCGACAATAAACAATTCGCATCGGGGGGTAAGTAAACGCGAACAATCTCCGCTTTTTTATTGACTACAACATCGATAAAACCCGGATCTTGATGGGTAAAACCATTATGATCCTGACGCCAAACATGAGATGCCAATAAATAATTAAGCGAGGCAATTTTAGGCCGCCACGACAATGCCGATGATACTTTTAACCATTTTGCATGTTGGTTAAACATAGAATCAATAATATGAATAAACGCTTCGTAACAGTTAAACAACCCGTGACGGCCAGTCAGCAAGTAACCCTCAAGCCAGCCTTCACATTGGTGTTCACTGAGCATTTCGACCACTCGGCCGCTCGGTGCTAAATATTCATCATTCGCATACGTGGTCACATCCCATTGCCGACGGGTGGTTTCAAACAAGGCAGCCAAACCGTTGGAAATAGTTTCATCGGGACCAAACACCCGAAAGTTTTGCTCTTTATCATTTAACTTAGTGACGTCACGCAGAAATGGCGCAAGCACTCGGGTATCACCCACACCGCGTACACCAGGCGTTGTCACCTCGCAGGCGTAATCTCGGTAATCGGGCATTTTTAAATCTTGTAGTAATAAACCGCCATTAGCATGAGGATTTGCCCCCATACGGCGTTCACCTGTTGGCGCCAACGCGGCTATCTCTGGTAACAAACAACCACGTTCGTCAAACAGTTCTTGGGGTCGGTAACTACTTAACCAGTCACTTAATAGACATAATGACTCCCACACGGTGTTAGCCTCCGCTTTTCGTGGGTTAGCTTAATTCAAAGCCAGAGCCATAATTAGTTTGTCAATTAACTAAACAGCAGAGGCTAACATGAATAAACATAGCATACTTTTTATCGGACTTGATACATATAAAGAATTCAATGAAGTCGCCTATATTGAAGAATATAGAGGTGCACAACCTGTTCACCTTGGTCGAGTTTCGTCTTCCAAAATTGCCGTTCAAAAGCTTGTTCGTCAGTTTGAATCTAAATACCCTGGCGCAACGCTACACTTTGTTTATGAAGCAGGC
>NZ_JACJEI010000049.1:0-19824 GCF_014163985.1 Pseudoalteromonas sp. SR41-4
TGAAGTAAACGCACGCATTATTGATATCCCCAGCTAGAGTGTAGTTGACAGTAGCAACGTAAAACTGACTTATTACGAACTCCAAAAAGCCCATAGTCACAAAAATCCCCCAAGTATCAACGGACATCGATAAAAGATTCATTTTAATGGTTCAATGTGTATAGAAGAACATGTTATAATTTCCTAGCCCATAAAAACGAGCACCTGAAACCTCGCACCTAGTTCCTAGCACCTAGCACCTAGCACCTAGCACCTAGCTCTGGCCTCTTAGTTAAATGGATATAACGGCCCCCTCCTAAGGGGCAGTTGCAGGTTCGATTCCTGCAGGGGCTACCAATTAAATCAATGAGTTACAGTTTTATTTTGTTTTTAATGTTTTTCTGTGTAGCACATATGTAGCTTGTTGATGTCTGTTATTCTATTTAATCTACGGAGTAAATTTGATGATTACGCTCATACCAAATCATATAGAAATGGCCTTGGAGCTCTATCCCCCAAGCTCTTTTCTTATTACCAAGTCGAAACCTAAACAATGTATCAAATTGTTCTAAGTCTCGCTCTATCCAACGCTCTACGGCTTCATCACATAAATCACTGATATCATGGTCGTGATGCATTAAGTGCATTGTATCTGATGTCATAGCTTGGATTTCTTTCCAATCATGGCCTTCAAGAGAGTCTAAGCATTTAGCTATTTCGTTATTCCATTCATCACTGGCCCACCCTCTATCTTCACCCCATGACCATTGATCATATTTATCAGCGGCTCTCGCGCACCATGTCATTTTTAGACCAAACCTAGAGCCAGATTGGTTTATAATTGGTTGTTTCGGAGTTTCTAATTCTGAGATATTTGCATCTAGTTTAGGGTACTTATCCAAATCGGGCAGAAATTGTATTTTAGGGATTTGTTCTGGGTTATTTTCGATAAAGTCAGCTCTGAATTTTACTGACTTTTCTTGACGTTTTTTTTTCCGAGCGTCTTTCCGAGCTTCCCTCTCTAGTTTCTTTATCATAATAGTTAAAGCGCAGAGTAATATTCTTCCATAGAGCCTTTAGATATAGCCTCATTTGATGAGTCCATTGCATTTAGTCCAGCACGAGCATCCTTCCAAGGAGATTCTTTATGTGTCAAATTACTTAACCATTGAGCACTTTTATCACCATAAAACTTAAGGACAGAGTCAATAGTGTCAATTTGATCTTCAGTTAAGTTTTTGGGATCACCTTTAGAAAAAGTATCACTTTTAACTTTAAACATACCTCTATGCTGTTCGTAAACTGTTCGGAGTACTGGACCATTAGCCCATGCTTCAAAGTCTTCTGAAAAGAGCTCTTCCTCATCCCAAACCAGCGACCACGCTTGACTATAGTAAACTAGTTTTTGCAATTTCATTGCAGAAATTTCACCTAACTCTTTTAATATGTATTTTACTACATCAAATTCATTTGCCATTTTTTACTTCTCCATTTTTCAGACATTTTAGTTGATAGAGGCTAATTTGTATATGATTGTGTTTATGAGGGAATGGGCGCATATAATGATTTGTAAACGAGTACTCAGGTTTGAGCGTTTTAAGTTGAATTTTATCCCTTAGTACAGTTATTTACAGAACTCCAAGTAAGAGCCTTTTTGCCATTTAGGCAAATGGTAAGTTAAAGGTAATTTTTGGCTTTGTAATGGTGTTTGATATGAGCTAAAGCTCAATGGGCAGCTTTAGCTATTTGAAATGTTGTATTTAACTGTAATTTTATCTAAATGTTATAGCTTTAGCCCTTATTAAATAATACGGAGCTTTAGCTAATACTTTTTAGCTCTAAGGTTATGCTTTTTCTACCCTCCATGAATAATGCCTTGTGCGAATACCTTATATGAACGGCTTTACCAGCGAACCACAAGCCTTTTACTTTGAGTATCAGTTCACCATCGTAATAACTTTGTAAGCACTCGCCAGTTTCCTCAACGATGTTTGTTGGTGCGTAATTTTATAGATCTATCTTTTATCAATTCATCAGCCTCAGGTGTTTGCTTACTACATATTCACTGTAGTAGAGCGGGAGGACAATATATTCCTTTTCCAGTGGTGATGAGCCTTGCGTGCCTGTGAGTTTAATTGTTTTGATGGGCTGGCATTTATTTATGTACGATTGCAGTGATTTTGTTTTGGTGCGTTTACCACTTTTTACTTCGATAGGCAGTATGTTGCCTTCGTCATCAGAGGTTACAAATTCGATCTCCGCTCTTGCATCACCCCATGAATATGTAGGGTCAATGCCTTGTGCAGCAAGTTCTTGTTGTACAAAGTTTTCCGCCACAAAGCCTTTGTATTCATAGCCTTGTTGTTTTATCTCTTTATACCGAATGTTTAGCATATGATTTAATAAGCCCACATCAAAAAGAAATAACTTAACGATATTGTCTTTTTTATATGCTGCTAATGGGCTTTTAGGTGTGCCGTCAATAGGGTGGTTTTTCAGTATCAAGCGGCACTTATTTAACCAAGAAATAGCGCTTTCAAAATCACTATAGCGAGATTTTTTATCGTGCATCCCTTTAAATTTAAAGCGATTAACCGATTCATCCATCACTGATGATAGCTGTGCTGGAACATTATTAAATACAGCCTCGATTAAACCTGCATCTACTTTTCCTGAGTATTTGCCGAAGTATCGTTGATAGCCCAGTACTAAATTTTTATGAATGTCTGTTACAGCTTGAACGCGGTCAATGATACTGTGATCAGATAAATCGAACCATGTACTTACAGCCTCTGGCATACCACCCGTAAAGTAATAATCAGTGAGTTTTGAGAATAATTTACTATGTGCTGCACTTGAGTTTGTTTGTGCTGCAAATGCCTTAATTAGAGCGGTTTCTTTCGAGGCGATCAGAAACTCACGAAATGTGAGAGGGCGCAGATTATGTTGCTCCACTTTACCTACAGGAAAGGAGTTTAATAAACCGATATTAGAACCACTGGCAGCAATGTGCATATGCGGTGCTTGTTCAGCAAAGTATTTGAGAGATGTGACTGCTTTAGGGCATTCGCCTATTTCATCAAGGATCAGTAGATCAGTATTAGGGTCAAACGTTTTTCCTGTAAGTAGCTCAATATTAGATAGTACGTCATCGGGTGATAACGAATCTGCGAATGCTTCACTCATTTGCGGGGACTCTAAGAAATCGATTCGAATCACGTTTGCAAAGGTACTGCCTAATAGAGTTTGTAATAAATAAGTTTTACCTGTTTGGCGAGCGCCATCAATTAATAATGGTTTTCGTGCTGGTTTAGATTTCCAATCTAATAACTTTTCTAAAATTAATCGTTGCATGGCAGGTCTCACATTACTCATTAGATGATTAATTACACTTTATTGCGCGAATAAATGCGATTTTCCACGCTTTTATGCGCGAATAAGTGTAGTTGTGTTGTATGAATTAAATTTACTACCATTTTAAACTGTGATGCTTTACCTTGTTGTGCAGTCGTTTTTAAGGGGTAACGAAGATATGGCAAGGCCTATTTCAATAGAAAACGCTGAGCATTATAACTGGGGTGATAATTGCGATGGCTGGCATTTGGTGCAAAGTGAGCAGCTGAGTGTTATTCAGGAGCGAGTGCCGAGTGGGGCGTGTGAGATGACGCATAAGCATGAATTTGCAGAGCAGTTCTTTTTTATACTTAGTGGGCAGGCTAGTTTGAAAGTGGAAGCTGAAACGCACATATTAAATCCGCAGCAGGGCTTGCATGTGCCAGCAGGGGCTGTTCATCAACTATGTAATTATGGCCAAGATGACCTTGTGTTTATTGTTACTTCAACGCCGCCAAGTCATAGCGATAGAGTTAACCAATAACCCAGGTGGCCTAGACCTCCTGGATTATTGGTTATATTTTTATCCTAGCAAACTAGCAAACTAGCAAACTAGCTTCTAATTCCCTGGGCCACATTCCATACATTGATTAATGATGTCTGGGCCAAATTTAAGCTTGGCGTTTAAATCACGCAGTGCGGTACGTAGGCCTTCTTCTATCACTGGGTGATAAAATGGCATGTCGAGCATTTGTGGTACAGTCATTTTGTTTTGTACAGCCCATGCCAGTAGGTGGGCGATATGCTCAGCTTGCGGGCCAATAAACTCAGCACCTAAAAATAAGCCTGTGCCTTGCTCTGCGTATAAACGCATATGACCTTTATTTTTCAGCATTACGCGGCTGCGGCCTTGGTTTTCAAAGCTAACTTCACCAACTTCAAAACAACCACACTCACCATAACGAGCCGTTATTTGTTTGTACGTTTCACCGACCATAGCAATTTGTGGGTCGCTGAAAACGGCTGCAATTGGCGCTCGGCGCAGGCCAATACGTACATCAGGAAAACGGCCTGCATTTTGCCCTGCGATGGAGCCTTGGTCGCTCGCTTCGTGCAGCAGTGGGATCATGTTACTGGCGTCTCCGGCGATAAATATATTGGAGTCGCCACATTGCATTGTGTGTTTATCAGCGATTGGTACGCCACGTTCATCAAGCTTAATGCCGGTGTTTTCAAGACCGAGTTTGTCGGTGTTTGGTACGCGGCCCGTCGCGGCAAGTACGTAATCAAATTGCTCGGTTTGTTTGTTGCCGTTTTTGTCTACATAGGTAAGCTGCGCTTTATCGCCTACTTGTTTCATATCGGATACGTTTGAATCGGTATCGACAAAAAACTCTTCAGCAAATACGGTATTTGCGTAGTCTTTTATAACTGGGTCGGTAATTGGGCCAATCGCGCCACCCACACCAAATAGTTTTACCTTAACACCTAAGCGATGCAACGCTTGGCCAATTTCGAGGCCAATAACACCAGGGCCAAATACAGCAACTGACTCTGGCAAGTCTTGCCAATCGAAAACGTCATCGTTAATTATTAATCTGTCGCCAAAGTTATTAAATACGCCAGGGTAGGCAGGACGTGAGCCAGTGGCAATAACAAAACGCTTAGCGGTAATAATTGTATGGTCGTCAATTTGTACGCGATTGGTATCTAAAAACTTAGCATAACCTACAATTTTGTCATCAGCGGGTAACTCGTCTACGGCCTCAACCACAAAGCCTGCAAAGCGGTCGCGCTCGTTACGTACGCGCGCCATTACTTCAACACCGTTTATAGTTGGTTTTGAGCTGTGCACACCAAAGGCTGGCGCGACGTCAATTGCGTGGGCGGCTTCTGCGGCAGCAATCAGTAATTTACTTGGCATACAACCAACACGCGCACAGGTTGTGCCGTATGGGCCTGCTTCAATCATTAATACGTTAGACGTGTGTTGTTTTGCATTGCGGTAAGCGCTTAAACCTGCGGTGCCAGCACCTATTACAACAACGTCTGTGTTTAGTTCTTTCATGGTGATGTCCTCAATACCAATTTTATTAAAAAACTGGTTCATAAATAAGTTAATAAAATGGGTACGTAAAAAGGTAAAAGTAGGGGCATTAATGCCCCTAATTATGTGCTTAAGGTATTAGTTAATTAAGCAAAGTATTTTTCTAAATCGTCAGAGCCACCAATGTGCTTACCGCCGATAAATACTTGTGGTACGGTCTCACGGCCTGAAATAGCTTTTAGGCTAGTCAGTGATGCGCCAGCACCCATAGTGATTTCTTCGTATACTAGGCCTTTCTCTGTTAATAATGCTTTCGCTTTTTTACAGAAAGGGCAGCCAGGTTTAGTGAAAATGCTCACCGGCTCTGGTTTAACTTGTTTCGGGTTGATGTAATCAAGCATAGTGTCTGCATCTGATACTTCAAACGGGTCGCCAGGTAAATCTGGTTCGATGAACATTTTTTCAATTACGCCATCTTTAACCAGCATAGAGTATCTCCAGCTGCGTTTGCCAAAACCTAAATCGTTTTTATCAACTAACATGCCCATGCCGTCAGTGAATTCGCCGTTACCGTCTGGTAATAAGGTAATGTTTTGTGCTTCTTGATGCTCAGCCCATGCATTCATTACAAAGGTATCGTTTACTGATAAACACACAATGTCGTCAACGCCGTTTTGTTTAAGTACACCAGCTAATTCGTTGTAGCGTGGTAAGTGAGTTGATGAACAGGTTGGTGTAAATGCACCGGGTAGTGAAAACACAACCACTGTTTTACCTTTAAAAATGTCATCGGTAGTTACTGATTTCCATTCGTCATTTTGACGTGTTGCAAATGTAACCTGTGGAATTGTTTGACCTTCAATATTCTTTAACATGTTTTTTAGTTCCTCTTGATTTGTTGATAGCCATTATGTCGTGAAAGTTATAATAGCTCCAATCGTTTGTTTATATTAGTATGATAGGTATTACCGATTAATTGTGAGTTTGCAGTGAATTTAAAAGATCTTGAATACGTAAAAGCGATTGCGCACTTTAAGCATTTTCGTAAAGCCGCCGATGCATGTTTTGTCAGTCAACCCACTCTCAGTGGACAGGTTAAAAAACTTGAACAAGAGCTTGGTGTTACTTTATTTGACCGCTCTACTAAGCAGGTTACTTTAACGGCTCAAGGTGAACGTTTGTTGACACAGATCAAAGTGATCTTAGAGCAAACCCAAATATTAAAAGAGCTAGCAGCAACGTCATCGTCGCCACTACAAGGTAAAGTAAGAATAGGTATTATTCCAACGATTGCACCGTATTTATTACCCACCTTACTCACCTCGATGAAAGAAGCGTTTGCTGATAGCCAATTTGCTTTTGTTGAGATGCAAACCGCGACTATATTAAGCGCACTGGATAACGGTGAGTTAGATATAGCTATATTAGCAGATGTGCCTGAACTTAAACTTTATCATACAGTTAAATTGTATAAAGAAGACTTTTTGGTCGCTATGTCAGCGCAAAATAGTTTAGCAAAACGCAGTAAAATAGCGTTAGATGAGCTACAAGAGTGCAGTTTATTGATGCTCAGCGATGGTCATTGTTTTAAAGATCAAGCCCAGCAATTTTGTTTTGCCGCTGGGGTTGATGTGTCCAATGAGTACCGAGGTAATAGCTTAGAAACCTTATTAGCATTGGTGGCTATGGATGATGGGGTAACCTTTGTGCCTAAGCTTGCGTGCACAGAGCGTGCAGGTATTAGCTACTTGCCAATCTTCCCAACTCAACAGCGAAGTGTGGTGTTGGCCTGTCGTAAACATTACCCGCATTTAGCGGGCATTGAATTACTTGCTAATTGGCTTATTGAGCACCCAAGCTTACACCAACAATTGACTAAGGCTCTAAATTAGTCAGTTCTACTACATCATTTATTTGAATATTAGGCAGTGGTTGTTGGTCAATACTGACGGCAACCGCACTTTGTTGATATACCTGCTCAACTTGTATTTGATTGAGCGTGGTGATCAGGTGTGGCATTTTATTTCCCGCAGCATCCGTTAAATAGTTATGATGTGCAATATTTAAACGTTGGCCTTTTTCAATACCATGGGCTTTGCCTAAATTAATAATTAGCTTATTGTTTTCTATATGTAGTATTTTACCTTGGGTTTCAAGGCAAGCCATTGCGGCTTGTAAGTCGTAACTAACGGTTTGGTTTATGTCAGCTATATTTTGGCCGTAATCTGAATTCCAAAATTTATCACTAAACACGTCAATAATTGCAGTTTTTTCAAATGGCCAGATAGCTTGACTGCGATAACTTTTTTGCCACATTCGCTCGTAAGTGGTGCCATCAAATAAGGCAAAATCTATTTTATATGAACGTTGGTAGGTTTCGTCCTGCCAAAAAGCATAACTGTTATTGAGTTTATCGCCATTTGAGATATCAACAATTTGACTTAACAATACATACTGAGAATTACTGCGGCTCGATATTTCTTCTAATAGGGCATTACTGTAATCGTATTGTTGATTAAAAAATTCGCCAACGCGGATCGGAAAGTTAAAATAGGCAGTTGGTTTAGCATTCATAGCTGATTGATTTAACGTTTTGTAGAGTGCTTCGCTGGTGGCTTTGTTAATGTCAAATATTTGACCCATCTTCGCTTGTTCGCGATTATTTAATTGTGTTTGGGTGATCGCAACAAATTTAGTAAATTGGTTCGCAGGGCAGTGTTCTTGTTGAGGGAAGATATCTAAGCGCAAAGTAATTGCAAATTGATCGGCTTTACGATCTTCGCTGATCATCTCTATCTTTTGAATTTCGCCATGGCTGTTTATTTTTAGCTGATCTTGAGTTAACACCCCATCTACTAAGGTTTGCATTGAGCTGACGCGTGCCCCTGAGAACACTAAAGCTTGGGTGATAGCATCTTTTATTGCCGCCGATTTTGCCGCACTTATATCATCATTTTTAATGCTTGCATGGCCGGTTGATTCATACCATTGAGCAACTGTATGGGAGGAAAATAGGCTAATACTCAGCCAACTGCTGGCGATTACTACCATTGATAAAATTCGCTTCATTACCCTGACCCCATGAATATACATTTGCTATTAATAGTGACAGAGCAAGGACTGTACCAATTGTTTTGTAAGGTTGCTTTAAAACCGTCATAGCAGTTAATTATGGCATTGATCGTGCATTGAGTTAGTTATTAATGTCTCTTTTAAAGCGTGAGAAAAGCCATGCGTATTGTGATTTCAATTTGTATATTAGCAAGCTTAGGTCTAGCTGGCTGTAGCAGTATTTTTGATAAACATGTGGAATATAAGTATATTGAGCCAGATAACTACCCAATTCTAAAAGCCGTGGGTTATGCGCCGATCAGTGCGCAACCGGGTGATAACCAATCACAACGCTCATTAATGGCGATTAAAGCATCAAAACTAGAAGCGTATCGTGAGCTTGCAGAGCAAGTATATGGGCAAAAAATTACCGCAGGTACCACAGTGCAAGGCAGTATTGCACAAAACGATCACTTGCAAGGGCAAGTACAAGGGATTATTAAAGGCGCACAAGTAATTAAAACCTATGCCGTAGGTGATACCTATGCCACTGAGTTACAACTTGATATGAAGCGGGTGCATGATTTATACATAGGTGAAATTAAACCACGCGAAGTTAAAAAAGTAACTTATTACTAAAACGCTTGATCTAATAAATTCGTTGTTATTTACGTTAGTAACTAACAAAATACACGCTAAAATATCTCACAGTGAATACTTCAGTGCTATGCTTTATTTAATGTTTTTTATTGAATAAAGCTTGTGGCAAGTAAAAAAATAACTCGGTTTTTATTAATATACTTATGGTCGCGTCAGTGAGCGTTTTACACTTTGGCTGGGTGCTTTTGCGAAAGTTTAGTAACTGCCCGTTACTGCATTTTGCGCTATTGTTTATATTAGTTACCAGTGTGGTTTTTGCCGATCGTCTCCCCAGCCAGTTTAATGTCTTTTTAGAAAAAATGAACCTGCAATTTGGACCAACGCGCGTAGCGATAGCACGTAATTGGCAAACGATGTTGGTTCAGTCACAGAATCAAACTGGCAATAAAAGTATCTAGCGAAAGGTAGCTATAAATGCAGGGTAAATCAATTAATCAGAAGTAGGCACAGGTGAAGCTCAAAGAAGGTGTTATGCTTTTAAGTTATGGACGATTTTACTGTTACCGTGAACAACACTACCACCTTGGTCATATGTTGTAGAGGTTGGCACACCAATTAAAATGTCTTTTAATTGTTTGACGGTTAATTGTGCATGGTGGGCTGCATGAGCATTAACATCATTTTTCTTTTTACATGACTCTAATAGTTTACGCACATCACTAATTAAGTTTGTCACTTCGTCAGATTCAACGTCATTATTTGCAAGTAAGGTTTTGAGCTCTTTGTCTAAAGTTTGAATTTGACTCAAAAATGCAAGTTTTTGTTTCGCGACATCTTTTAGACCCTCACCACGACGGGAAGCTATAGCGGTTAATTCATCTTCTAAGATATCAGCAAGGGATGTTAAGCAATTTAGCTGCATAACAAGTTTAGAACTGATCAGACTGTTGTGATCAGCCATACACATCAAACTCAAATGCAGCGATATTTTTTGCTAACTTTTCAGCATCAATCTGATATTTACCTTCAGTAATTGCTTTTTTTAGCTCAGCCACTTTGTTGCTATCAAAACCTGAAGACTGCTGTGCTTTGTCTTGCAAAGATTTTAACTGTTGCGCTTGTGGTGTTAAGCTTACTGAATCAGCAGTCGCTTTTGGCGTAGTCGCTTGCGCAGTATTAGCATTATTGTTTTGTAAATCAACTTTTTGCTGTTTTGCATTGGTCAACACATTAGCCTGTTGCTGACCTTTATTTACTTGGCTTACCATGATTTCAACCTATACATTATCCAACACATGCCTTGTTATCGGCAACCATGCTAGAAACTTTAGCATAAATACGAAAGTTTAAATAATTACCTGCACAGACTCAACACCGTCAACACGGGCATTTAAAACTTTCCCTGATTTTGCATTTTTAACTTTTACTTGCTCCCCTAAAGTACCATCTTCTAGGGCTAAACCGGAAGTTTTTATTTTCAATCCTCGAATTATTGCGAAAATAGTGACATTATCTCCTTTGCAGACCATACAGATTTGATTTAAAGCAACAGGGTAACCACTGCGGATATTGCGTTTGCTGCGGCTACCAATCAACAGTTCTTCATCTTGTAAGTACTGTGCTCTTACGAAATGTTTTGGTTTCATAATCAAACGTAAATGATGGGGTTCGATAACTTCACCCCGACTTAAATTTTCAGTGGCTATAATCACAGGGGATAGTTCAATCATACGTACATGAACATATTGACTCCAACCATTTAGGTCATCACATTTTATTTGTACGGTTATTTGGCGATTAAATGGCGGCTCAGTAGGAATATTAAATGCAAGGTCGCTGTTACAGCCACGATCTGGGATCCGGCTATCCAATGTTAAGGCGTTGAGTTCCTTATCATCGGCAGTATTAGGGTCTAGTTGATCATAGACATGAGATACAGCAAGTTCTTGCAATTGTTCTTTGCTATATGTTTGCGCATACAGTGGAGTTACTAGGCATAAGCTAGCAAGAAAATAAAAAACACTGTATCTTCGGCTTTTTTTTAACAAACTCATAATGTTTCGACTATGCTTATGGTTGAAAACAGGGTATAAATATTTAGCGTCAATAAACAGACGCTCCCGTGTAGTTATGTAGCTTTACAGAAAGAAAGCAATTATTGTTCCGTTCTTATTCGCTTTCTTCAGGAGATTGAAATGGCAGGCATTTTAGACTCAGTTAACCAACGCACTCAATTGGTTGGGCAAAACCGTCTTGAATTATTATTATTCAAGCTAAGAGGGCGGCAGCGCTTTGGCATCAATGTGTTTAAAGTGAGAGAAGTACTGCAATGCCCTCCTTTGACAAACATGCCAAAGTCAAATGCGTATATAAGAGGTGTCGCACATATACGCGGGCAAACTATTTCTGTTATCGATTTATCGATGGCCGTGGGTGGTCCTGCGATCGAAAATATTAAAGATAGTTTTATAATCATTGCTGAATATAACCGTTCCGTACAAGGGTTTTTGGTTGGTGGCGTTGAGCGAATCGTTAATATGAATTGGGAGAAAATAATGCCGCCACCGTCAGGGGCTGGCAGATATTCATATTTAACTGCAGTGACAGAAATTGAAAACGAGTTAGTCGAAATTCTTGATGTAGAAAAAATATTAAACGAAATTTGCCCGGTGAATACCGAAGTCAGTGCTGCAATAGCTAATGATGGTGAAATTCAAAAAGACTTAGGTGAGCGCATTGTGTTTATTGCCGATGACTCTGCCGTTGCTCGTAATCAAGTCAAACGTGCATTAGAGCCGTTAGGCGTGCAAACAGAGCTGGCTAAAAATGGTAAAGAAGCATTAATACGCCTTCGTGAGATTGCTGCACTTGATTGTAAGCATGATATTACCGAGCGAGTAGGATTGTTGATTTCTGATGTTGAAATGCCAGAAATGGATGGTTATACCCTAACCGCTGAAATAAAAGCAGATCCAAAGTTAGCCCCCTTACATGTTATTTTACATACATCGCTCAGTGGTGTATTCAATCAAGCGATGATTGAAAAAGTGGGTGCTGATGACTTTATAGCTAAGTTCAATCCGGATGAGTTAGCTACAGCAGTGAAAAAATGGGTTCATTGTGACTAATTTGAAAAGGCGGTGTTACTTTGGAAAATAAGCATTTACAGCAAAGCGAGTACGATCAGTTTCGCTCTTTTTTAGAGCAACAATGTGGCATTGTTCTGGGAGATAATAAGCTTTATTTAGTCAAAAGCAGGCTTGCTCCGCTAATGGTTCGTTTTAATGTTGAATCATTGTCACAATTGGTTAGTAAAACACTGAGTCCGCATGAGCGGCAGTTACGTGCCGCAGTCGTTGATGCTATGACGACCAATGAAACTTTATGGTTTCGGGATCAATACCCGTTTGAACTATTGCAAAGTAAGTTATTTCCGGAACATAAAGAGTTACGTCGTCCGTTGAAAATTTGGTCTGCGGCAAGTTCATCGGGACAAGAGCCATATTCTATTGCTATGTCGGTTGCTGAGTTTCAAGCTAAACAGCCGGGTGTATTAAAAATGGGCGCGCAGATAATCGGCACTGATATTTCTAATACTATGTTAGATATGTGTAAGCATGCAGAATATGACTCCCTTGCTCTAGCTAGAGGGCTGTCGGTAGAGCGCAGGAAAAAGTTCTTTAAAGATAGTGGCAACGGCATGGCGCAAGTAAACGACTCAATAAAAAAATTAGTGAGTTTTAGACATCTTAACTTATTAGATTCATACGCGCTAATGGGCAAGTTTGATATTATTTTTTGCCGCAACGTGCTGATTTATTTCGCACCAGAGGTTAAAGCTAAAATTATTGCTCAGTTTGCTCAAGCACTAAATCCTAAAGGGTATTTATTTTTAGGCGCATCAGAGTCTATGTCAGGGTTAAGTGACGAATTTGACATGGTACGCTGTAATCCAGGTATTATTTATCAAAAGAAATAGCTTACCAGCGTATTTAACGCGCTAAAACACAAGTTACTCAAATCTCATCGGTGGTAAAACCGAATCTTGAATACTATAAAACGATGTGGCTCCACATCGTTTTTCTTTTTAAATCAAATGATTAAACGAACCATAAAACATCAACCTAATTGGCTCAACTTTTGCATTAATCATCTTAAGTCAATTTTTTGGAGATGGTTATGGCTATCAGTTTTGATAAAGCATTTGGGGTTCATCCTCATGCAATGTTGATCCGTTCGCAACGTGCTGAGTTATTAGCAACCAATATCGCTAATGCTGATACGCCGGGCTATAAAGCGAAAGACATCGACTTTGCCTCAGCATTGAAAGCGGCAAAAAGCCACCAACAAGGCGGCAATAACATGGTAACAACTAACCCAAACCACATTGCCGGTGGCAGTCGTTATGTTGGTAATAGTGAAATGTTTCGCTCGCCAAATCAAGCAGATACAGGTGATGGCAACTCGGTTGATATACAAGTGGAACGAAACTTGTATACAAAGAACTCATTAGAGTATCAGGCAAGCCTGCAATTTATGAGTAGTAAAATTAAAGGCCTTAAAAAAGCCCTCGGTAGTCAAGGAGCCTAAGCATGAGTTTATATAACGTTTTTGATATTTCAGGTAGTGGTATGAGTGCGCAAAATGTGCGTTTGAACACAACCGCGAGTAATATTTCAAATGCTAATAGCATTAGCTCAAGCCAAGACAAAACTTACCGGGCGCGCCACCCTGTTTTTGCAGCTGAACTGATGAAAGCATCAGAATCAAGCGGTAATGTTCAGGGGTCGTCTGTTGGCGTTAAAGTGTTAGGTATTGTAGAGAGTAATAAACCATTACAAATTGAATATAACCCTAATCATCCTAGTGCGGATGAAAACGGTTATATCTACAAACCTAACGTTAATGTCGTTGAAGAAATGGCTAATATGATTTCTGCCTCACGCTCTTATCAAACCAATGTGCAAGTTGCTGATGCAGCGAAGCAAATGTTAAGTAAAACACTGTTGCTTGGGCAGCGGTAATTGAGGAAAGATTATGAGTAACGATATCAGCAGCACATCGTCAACTTATTTAGATTCGATTAAGTGGCAAGATAAACAGGTTAGCAGTGATAAGAAAAGTGATGCGTTAACCCAAGAAGATTTCTTCTCATTGTTAACACAGCAACTGTCGTTTCAAGATCCCAGCAAACCAGCTGACAATGATCAAATGATCGCGCAGATGACAAGTTTCACCATGGCTGAAGGTATCTCAAACCTTAATAGTAATTTTCAGTCATTAGCCGCATCGATGACATCTAACTCAGCACTACAAGCATCGACTTTAGTGGGTAAACAAGCATTACTAGAGTCTAATACATTAGACCTAAACGATGTTGGTAGCGCTAAAGGAACCGTGGTTGCAGAAGAGCCTGTAGAAAACTTATTTCTACGAATTGAAGATTCATCTGGTCAGTTGGTGCGTAGTATTGATTTAGGTGCGCAATCAGCGGGCGCTGTCCGTTTCGAGTGGGACGGCATGAATGATAATAAAGAACGTTTACCACCAGGTGAATATAAAATTAAAGCTGAAGGGCAGTTAAATGGTGAGTACACGGCTTTACCTATAGCTACTTTTAAGAATATCGAGAGTGTTAATATTAATGGTGCAAACGGCATTATTATAAACACTAAAGAAGGTGCGGTTAGGCTAGCTGACGTTGCAGAAATCGCGTAAAAATTTTAATTATTAGTTAGCCACAGGCTAAACATTGACAGATTAGAGGTGAATTATGAGCTTCAATATTGCATTAACTGGCATTGCTGCCGCACAAAAAGACTTAGATGTAACAGCAAATAATATTGCTAACGTAAATACGGTAGGCTTTAAAGAGTCACGTGCTGAATTTGCTGATGTATACGCATCTTCAGTATTTAGTTCAGGCAAGACAAAAAATGGTGATGGTGTACAGACAACTATGGTGGCACAACAGTTTCACCAAGGTTCACTAAAGTTCACTCAAAACTCATTAGATTTAGCTATCACAGGTGAAGGTTACTTTGCCATGAGCCAAGATTTAGGGGCACAAGATTTTACTTATTCGCGTGCAGGCGCATTTAAACTTAATAAAGATAACTTTATTGTTGATGCTAAAGGCAATTACTTGCAGGGTTTTCCTGTTGATGAAGCTACAGGTGATACAACATCGGTAAGTTTAAGCACGTCATCAGCGTTACAGATCCCTGATTCATCAGGATCACCGCGAGCTACGACGAATGTTTACTCGTCGTTTAACTTAGACTCGCGTGCAACCTCGCCGTCAATAACTACTTTTGATCCTACAACGAGCGCATCATATAATAGCTCAACATCAACAACAGTATACGACTCGTTAGGTGAGCCGCATGTTTTACAGTTTTTCTTTGTTAAAACAAATTCTACAGTAACGGGTAATGATAATGAGTGGCAAACTTATGCGACCTTAGATGAAAAGCCATTTAGCCCTGCAGGTGTTCAAGAGACTGCTCCTCCTTACACACCATTATCAACCTTTCAGTTTGATTCTAGTGGTAAGCCATTAAACACAGATGGTGTCGCGAATACAGATAACACATTCAATCCATTAGCAATTCCAAGCGGTGCTGGTGCGGCAGTAGGCCTATCTGATTTATTAACAAATGGTGCCAGCTTCCCTGAAAATGTTACTGTTAATTGGCGCGATGAAGCGGCCACCGATAATAAAGTCCCGACTCAATATGCTAGTCGTTTTGAAGTTAAAGCACTTGAGCAAGATGGTGCTACTGTTGGACGTTTAGCCGGTATTGATATTGGTAGTGATGGTAAGATTGTCGCTTCATACAGTAATGGAGATACCTCATTCTTAGGGCAAGTAGCGATGGTGCGCTTTTCTAACTCACAAGGCTTACAACAAGCTGGTGATACAGGTTGGAAAAAAAGTTTGACGTCTGGTGAGCCAATCGCTGGCGAACCAGGTTCTGGTACTTTAGGTTCCATTAACTCTACAGCGCTTGAGCAATCAAACGTGAATTTAACGAATGAACTCGTAGATTTGATCAGTGCACAGCGTAACTTCCAAGCAAACTCACGTGCGCTTGAAGTGAATTCAACACTACAGCAAGCTATTTTGCAGATCCGCTAATCTCGTTCTAATATTTTTTATAATCCGACACCTAGGCTGCTATTTATTAGCAGCCTTTTTTATTTGCGATTGATTATTTTTTGTAACTTATCACGTCAGTTTATTGTGGCACTTATCTTGCATTTGTCATGTTATAGATTTTTAACGTGAGTCGATGTTATGGACAAGATGGTCTACATTGCAGCGTCTGGAGCTAAGCAAAGTTTGCGGGGCCTAGAGCTTAAAGCAAATAATTTAGCAAATGCCAATACCACAGGCTTTAAAGCTGACTTCGCACAAGCGCGTTCGATGCAAGCTTTTGGCGAAGGCCTGCCGACACGTGTATTTACCATGCAAGAGCGGCCTGGTTCCAATATGACTTCCGGCGGTATTGTTGAGACTGGACGTGATCTAGATATTGCTATGAGCGATAAAGGATGGCTTACGGTGCAAGATGCTTCAGGTAATGAGGCATATACAAAAGTCGGTACGTTGAATATCACTCCTGACGGCGCTTTGATCACCAGTCACGGGCGTCAAGTTATTGGCGAAGGTGGACCAATTATTTTGCCATTGCCAGTGGAGAAAATTGAATTTAGTGAAGATGGCTCTATCCAAGTTCGCCCGCAAGGAGCTCCAGCTAACTTTTTAGAAGTTGTTGATCGTTTGAAGGTGATCAAGGCAAATAATTCAGAGCTTGAAAAAGGTAATGATGGCTTATTTCGGCCAAAGCCTGAATTACTGGATAATGATATATGTGGATTTTGTGACATCTCTAATGATGTGAAAGTGATGAGTGGCACTTTGGAAATGTCAAATGTGAATCCGGTACACGAGATGGTAGATATGATAAACCATCAACGCCAATTTGAATTACAAGTTAAGTTAATGAAAACGGCTGAAGAAATTGACGAACGTCAAACTCAATTGCTGCGTATTGTTTAACTTTATTGAGAGGATATTAATATGAATCCTGCATTGTGGATAAGTAAAACGGGGCTTGATGCCCAACAAACTGACATTTCGGTTATCTCAAATAATTTAGCTAATGCCAGTACCGTTGGTTATAAGAAAAGCCGTGCTGTGTTTGAAGATTTACTTTATCAAAATATTAATCAGCCGGGTGGACGTTCATCACAAGATACTGAAATGCCCTCAGGTTTAATGCTTGGTGCTGGTACCAAAGTGGTTGCTAATCAGAAAAACTTTTCTCAAGGCAATATGTTAACCACCGAAAATTCATTGGATTGGATGATATCAGGGCCCGGTTTTTTTGAAGTTTTACAGCCTGATGGCAATATCGCTTACTCTCGAAATGGTCAATTTACCACGGATGAAGACGGCCGTATTGTTACTGCCGGCGCTGGTTTTCCCGTACAGCCAGAAATGAATGTACCTGATGACGCACAGTCCATTACTGTATCGCAAGATGGAGAGGTATCAGTACGTATCTCAGGGCAGCCAGAGAATGTGGTAATAGGTCAGTTAACGATCAGTGATTTTATCAATCCATCAGGTCTAGAGCCGGTAGGTCAAAACTTATATACCGAAACGGCAGTCAGTGGCGCACCTGTGCAAGGTAACCCTGGCCTAGAAGGATTAGGCACTGTTGTGCAAGGTGCACTTGAAACCTCTAACGTAAATGTAACTGAAGAATTAGTTAACCTGATTGAAACTCAACGGATCTATGAAATGAATTCAAAAGTGATTTCAGCGGTTGATGAAATGATGAGTTATATCAGTCAGCAACTTTAATTAATTCGGAGCAAAGTTATGCGTAATTTATCTATAGTCTTAACGGGTGCATTTATATTGAGTGGTTGTATGACAACTCAAAACCACAGCGTGGTTCAAGATGATCCATACTATGCTCCCATGTATCCAGAGCCTGCCGCAGAGCAAATCGTGCCGACAGGCTCATTGTTTGATAGTAATTTATCAAATGATTTATATTCAGATAAAAAAGCCTTACGTACTGGAGATATTATTACAGTTAAGCTGCAAGAATCGACGCAATCATCAAAAGCAGCTAAAACTGAAACGGATAAACAAAGTGATGCCAGCTTAGACCCTGTCATTGGGTTAGGCGGACTACCGGTTAATATTGGTGGTGATAGTATTCAGTTTGGTGTGGGCAGCGGTGCAAAATTCAAAGGTGATACTAAGTCAAACCAATCTAATAGTTTATTTGGTGATATTTCCGTGAATGTTATGCGTGTATTACCTAATGGTAATTTAGTGATCCGTGGTGAAAAATGGCTGACTTTAAACACCGGCGAAGAATTTATTCGTCTGGAAGGACTTGTGCGCCCACAAGATGTTACTGCAGATAATACTGTGACCTCTAATAGAATCGCGAATGCTCGGATTCAATATTCTGGTAAAGGGCAAATGCAAGAGACTCAAACGGCAGGGTGGTTAACTCGATTCTTCACCAGCTCTCTGTTCCCTTTTTAAAGGATGTTGATATGAATAGCTTGAAAGCGTTGCTGTGTATATGTTTATTAAGTTGGCACTTTAGTGCAAGCGCTGAACGTATTAAAGATGTCTCAATGGTTGAAGGCGTTCGCTCAAACCAGCTGGTTGGTTATGGTCTCGTGGTTGGTTTACCTGGCACCGGTGAGCAAAGTCGTTTTACTGAACAAAGCTTTAAAGCCATGCTAAATAGTTTTGGTATTACCATGGCATCGAATTTAAAACCCAAAATCAAAAATGTAGCTGCGGTTGCTGTGCATGCTGAGTTACCTGCATTTAGGAAGCCAGGGCAGACAATCGATATTACTGTATCGTCAATAGGTAGTGCGGGTAGCTTACGTGGCGGAACATTACTACAAACCTTTCTAAAAGGGGTTGATGGGAATACTTATGCTATCGCACAAGGTAGCTTAATTGTTGGTGGATTAGGTGTTGAAGGAGCCGATGGTAGTAAGATCGTAATGAACACGCCTACGGTAGGGCGTATTCCTAATGGCGCAACGGTTGAACGGGCAATTAAAAGTCCTTTTATGCAAGGTGATTACATAACCTTTAATTTAAATCGTCCAGATTTCACTACCGCTAAACGTTTAGAGCAAACTATTAATGAACTTATCGGCCCAGACAGTGCACATGCACTTGATGCCGCTTCAATACGTGTTATTGCACCGCGTGATGCGTCGCAGCGTGTTGCTTATTTATCTACGCTTGAAAATTTAGAGTTTAAACCAGCGGATACTTCGGCAAAAATTATCGTTAATTCACGTACTGGTACCATAGTGATCGGTAAAAATGTAAAGTTACAAGCGGCGGCAATTACCCATGGTGGCTTGACTGTTACGATTGCGGAACAGCAAAATGTATCTCAGCCTAACGCATTAAGTGAAGGGGAAACGGTCGTTACTAATCAAAGTATTATTGATGTTAACGAAGATGATTCTCGAGCCTTTGTATTCAACCCAGGTGTTAGTCTTGACGATTTAGTACGGGCAATTAACGAAGTCGGCGCAGCGCCCGGTGACTTAATGGCAATACTAGAAGCATTAAAAGAAGCGGGGGCCATCAGCGGTCAACTCGTGGTTATTTAACCATATTGACCCCCTAAGTTTGCGTTAACTCGCATTTAGGGGGGGCTTGACTTGCATAATTAATCAACGCTTTTATACTTTCGCAAACTCGCAAACTCGCAAACTCGCAAACTCGCAAACTCGCAAACTCG